>CAYSXD010000011.1:0-20921 GCA_964434925.1 uncultured Spirochaetaceae bacterium | reverse complement strand
TTAATATTGAGTATACCAAGAAGTGTATGTCCCTCACTTGATTTTGAATCTCTTCGCAGAACATTTCGTATAGTATCTGAGGCCTCTGTGAAACGTTCTTTTTGAAGAAGAAGTTTACTAAGAAGCAGTCTTATTTCTATACTATTATTCTTTCGGGTAAGAAGGGATTTAAGCAGATCAATGGCACCTGTTTCGGATCCGCTCTGATCCTGAATCTTACCAAGATTTATCACTGCATCTATATGATACGGATTTAATCTAATAGCTTTTTGAAGATACCCTTTTGCCTCTTCAAAACGGCCGAGTTTGATAAGAGTCAATCCGAGATTGTTAAGTGTCTGATCTGAATCGGTATTTACCCGGTAGGCATTCATAAAAGTGTGATAGGCTTCTTCCACTTTTCCCATACCCAGCAGGGCAGCACCAAGATTATTAAGCCCTTCTACCCATCCTGGTTTGCTTTTTACTGACCGTTTAAATTCTATTACAGCTTTTTCTTTTTCTCCTCTGGTTAGATAAAGAATTCCCAGATTGTAGTGAAGCCTCGGGTGATTTGGATCCACCAGCAGACCTTCCTTGTATTGTGAAAGAGCTCCGGAGATATCTCCCTTTTCTTCGTACAAGGTCCCAAGGTTATTGTATACAAAAGGCTGACGGGAATTTATATCAAGTGTTTTTTTATAAAAAGTTATCGCCCTGTCGTATTTCCCCGATTCTTTGTAAAGATTAGCTATATTATAACATATATCTGCTTTCCCCGGTTCCAGAGCATAGGCTTTCTTTATCGTTTCAAGAGCTCCGGTTCTGTCGCCGCTCCATTTATAGACTATCGCCAGGTTATTGAGAATATCAGCGTTTTCCGGATCAAGACGATTTGCCTTACTCAAAATATCAATTGCTTTGATATATTCTCTTTTACGGGTGTAGATTGTTCCTAAAAGAAGAAATACAGGAGCACTTTCTTTTTGTTCTTCTTTTAGTTGAAGTGCGTATTCCTCTGCCAGAGAAAGGTCATTCATGGAAAGAGCCTGATGTATTGCTGTCAGAAGTATATTCCCCTCCATCAGTTTTTCCTGTCGGATAGTAAACCTGGACGTGAATAGGCTTCCTCTGAAAAAAATCCAGGGGAATCGGGCCCGGCAGCATCAAATGCGGCGACAGAAAAATAGTAGAGTGTTCCATTCTTCAAGCCGTGAAGAGTGTACGAACTCATTTTATCTATAGTAAGAGGAGAAGGCCCCTCCTGTGCTTCCACACCAGTGTATTGTTCACTTTTCGTACCGTAATAAATACGATATCCTTTAATATCAGGTTCCCCCCTGTTATCCCATCTGAGTTCTACGCTGTGGTTACCAGCTATAGCCTTCAAAAAAACAGGTGCAAGAGGGGGAAGATTGTAATCAAAGACCGCATCAAGTGAATGAATCTCCGGTGAAAGCGTACCCGTTCCGTTTGAAAATAAACGGAGTTGTATTTCAAAAAAAAGTCCCGTAATGTCTGAAGAAAGGATGGACCCCGGGATAAATGGCTGCCATTGACGTTTATTTTTCAAAATTTGTTTATAATCACTAAAAACACGGTAGTAGCATCTCACTGCACTGTTATCCGGAGCAGTAAAATCAAGAGCAACTGTTTCAAGTTTTGAACCGCCTCTTTTCATTGTGAAATACTTTGTAGTAACCCTTCCCGATCCATTTTGGAATTCTGTAAGAATGGGGTCTGTTACAACTCGTTTAACAATCCGGAATTCATCCATAAATCCGGTAAAACTTCTTCCCAGTAAAAGTTCTCCGGGTGTAACAGAGCCAATGAGCGGTATGAAAGGAGCTCCATTCTCCTTGTGAGTAACTGTTGTATAGGTTGTACCTTCAAGAGTATTGTCCAGATAGTATTCAAGAAGACCTGAAGAGCTGTCAAAAATGAGCATATGGTGATGCCATTCTCCCGGAATAAGCCTGTCAATACCCGTAAGACTGATATGCGATGTATGAGATTCGGGATTAAAAAAGAAATTATTAAAATTCCATGTAAGTTTCCTGTCTTCCAGGGTACAGGTAAATACCTGGGGAATTATAGATCCTTTTATATCTTTTAAGCTGCTTCGAAAAGAAATAATTTCCTCATTGCCCGCGGCATAGGCAGGATTTAACCAGAATTCAATGGTAAATGAACCTCCGGCGTTACCGGAAGCAAAAAACGCATTCTGTCCGGGTTTTAACCGGATCCCCAGGCCATCATCAAGAAATATTCCCGCTCCTGTGCCGATAATACGGTACTTATGAGAAATTTCATTTTTCCCTTTAACTATGGTGTAATTCCCTGCTATATTCTCCGTTTTTGTATCAAAATGGATAAGAAGATCCGTATCGCCATCGGTTTTGTAGAGAGAATCTTTCAGTAAAATAGCGGGAGAACCGCCTTCCCCGGAACGAAATACCGTATTATTCATTGAGACAATGCCTTCCCAGCCGTTTTTACCTCCAAGGAGGATATGCTGCGGCATCCCATGAGCCTGGGCTATTAAAATACAAATGTAGAAAAGATATAAAAAAAATTTCACAACTCTCTTTAGTGTCGACAAATTCACCTTCAAAGAAAAGTGTTCCCTGCCATATCTTGTAAAAAGTATAGACAAAAGTGTATTTTATAAAGTAATGGAAATTATTTTAAAAGAAATTGTGCGGGATTTTCCCTTAAAACCGGGAGTTTATCTGATGAAGGATTCGTCAGAGAAGATTATTTATGTGGGAAAAGCCAGGAATCTACGAAACAGGGTCCGTTCCTATTTCACCGGAACGAAAGATATAAAAACAAGAATTCTTGTTAAACATATAGACAGCATAGAATATATTCTTACAACAACAGAGTATGAGGCTCTTCTCCTTGAAAATAATCTAATAAAAAAATGGACTCCTAAATATAATATTGATTTAAAGGATGATAAATCCTATCCGTCCATTTGCGTGACCAAAGAAGATTTCCCTTCTATTTATAAAACACGGAGAGTTCGGAAAAACGGTTCAACGTATTATGGGCCCTTTACCAATGTCGCAAAACTTGAAAGTTATATTAATCTCATAGAAACACGCTTGCCTTTAAGGAAATGCAGGGGCCCCTTAAAAAAACGAAGCTCTCCCTGTTTGTATTATCATATCGGCCGATGCAGTGCCCCCTGTTGTAATAAAATATCAAAAGAAGTCTATCATGAGTATGTTGTAAAAGCGGAAAAACTGCTCCGTGGAAAAACCAAAGGGCTTGTCCGTGAAATGAGAAAAGAGATGAACGGAGCTTCAAAGTCTCTTAAATTTGAAAAAGCGGCAAAAATGAGAGATTTTATTCAGGCTGTTGAAATGGTACAGGACCAGACGGAGAAAGTGGAATTTGATATTGAAGCAAGAGACTATGTAGCGTGTTATATAGATGATACACTCTGTACCTTTTCGGTCCTGCTTATACGGGGAGGTGCACTATCGGGGAAAACACTTTTTAGAACGAGTGTCTATGGTGATGAGGAGGATGCTTTTACAGAATTTTTTCTTCATCAGTACGAGAAAGGAGATCGGATCCCTGCTGCCATATATGTTTCCGGAAATTTTGACAGAAAATCAGTTGAGATGTATTTGAACACACTTACAGATAAAAAGACATCTGTTGTGCTTCCACAGCAGGGAAAACATAAAAAAATCATAAGGATGGCTGTTGAAAATGCAAAACAGGATGTTGAAAAAAGGGCCCGGGCACTTGAAAATAAAGAGGGCCTGAACGAATTAAGACAAGTGCTGAAACTTACCGGGATTCCCCGGAGGATAGAAGGGTTCGATATTGCTCAGTTGTCCGGGAAATATCCGGTATCTTCCCTCGTTTCATTTCACAATGGTATCCCTGATAAGAAAAATTACCGCAGGTTTCATATTAAGACGCTGAATGGAAAAGTTGATGACTATGAAGCGATTAGGGAGGTTGTTGCCAGACGATACACCAGGGTAATCAATGATAATCTGGATAAACCGGACTTAATTGTTATTGACGGAGGGAAAGGGCAGGTAAACGCAGCACGTGGTATTCTTGACGCACTGGGACTTTCAAAAATTCCTGTTATTGGTCTGGCAAAAAAAAATGAGGAGATATTTTTCCCGGGAAGAAGTGCCCCCCTGATCCTTCCCCGGACATCAGAAGCTTTACGGATAATACAGGCAGTGAGGGATGAAACGCATAGATTTGCAACTTCTTTTAATAAACAACTTCGTAATAAGGTAATAGCACTTACGGAACTTGAGGAAATTCCGGGAATAGGGATAAAAAGAAGCAGGGATTTACTAGTTGCTTTTGGATCTCTTGATGCTCTTTCCAAGGCAACATATACAGATATTGTACAGAGGACTGGTTTAACGGAAGAAGCGGCGGAGAATGTGGAATCGTATTTAAAAGTAAAAAAAAATTTGACAAATAGAGAATAAAGATATAAATTCATATTAGGAGTTTTAAAAAACGAAAAACATAGCAGGGAGGTTCCTATGATACCGCCAGACTATAATCGCCGAATGGTTCGGCAGAAAGTATAATGTGATTTGGATTAAGGCTTATGCCTTTAAATAATGAGATCTGGTCTTTTTTGGTGTATGATAACCGGAACTGACAGAGTCCGTAAAAGCCGGTGATACTACCGGCTTTTTTATATCTCCACTTGATAATGAAACTTCCTGGTAGAATGATAGTTTGTTTTAGAAAATCGAATTTTAACGTACTATTTCCTGCTACCATCTATACGCTTCCGGGCGTCTTCCCTTTCCTAAAATAGTATAATAGATAAAAAGCTCCATAAGTATAAGCCACCGCTCTTTCCCCGTCTCCCTGGATTCTCTGTCGTAGTAGGCTATAAGGCTGATAATTCTCTCCACCTCTGTTGTCGAATGAAGTTTTGAAGCATTAATATAGTGCGACTGCTTACGTTTACCTCGAATTTTTAACTGTGTAAAGGCCTTCTGTTCGGAAATCCCTTCAAAGAGCATCAGCTTTAAATTTAACAGATTCCGGTATTGCCAGAGAAGACCGTTAAGAAGAGGAACGGGATTATTCTCACCGGATAGTCGAATTGTGTGAAGGACTTCCAGTGATCCGCTAAAATCATTCTTAACCATATAGTTAAACAGGGTAAAAACATTTTCTTCCTTGCTGTGCGAAACAAAAGCCTCCACTTCATCTTCAGTAATAAGGAGAGTATCACTCAGGTGAATAAGAAGGCGGTCACAAACCAATGTCAAATCGTTTGTTCTGTTTTCTACCAGTTCGAGGATCATTTCTATTGCTTCAGGGGTAATCTTTTTCTTATTTCTGTTAAAATAGTTCTGAATCCAGCTTATTTTCTGATTCTCAAAAAGTTCCCAGAAAATTCGTGTATTTTCTTTCTTAACTGAAAGTGATATTCGTGGATCGGATTTGTAAGATTCTGTCAGGAGAAAAAGGGTACTGTCTTCCCCGGGATTTTTCAGATACTTCTCCAAAAGAGGAATTTCAGTTTTCTTTATCTCATCTATGTTCATCAGGAAAACAAATTTATATTCTGAAAAAAGGCCACCGTTCATCAGAAGGGAGACTATTTCACTGACGGACGTCTCAAAGGAGTAGAATTTATAAATTTCAGGTTTTGAACCAGACTGTGCGCTGTATCTGCCGATTATTTCAGCTATTGCACGATCCTTTTCGCCCCTTTCAGGTCCGGTAAAAAGGTAGACGGGAGAAATACTAATCATAATTTCTAAATATAAATTGAAGTTTTCCTAAAATTTTCACATTTTGAGTATAAATGGGAGGATAAACGGGATTTTCCGCTTTCAATTTAATTCTGTTTTTTTCTTTGTAAAATCGTTTTAAAGTAACTGCTTCATCATTAACACGGGCAATAACAATATCCCCGTTATTTGCCGTTTGCATCTGAATAAAGATGCCTACATCACCATCCAGAATACCGGCATTCTGCATACTGTCTCCATTGATATGCAGAGCAAAATGGGAACCGTCGCGTAAAGTTGAAGCGGCTACTTTAATATACCCTTCAAGATTTTCCTCTGCCATAAGCGGGATTCCTGCTGTTACATTTCCAAGAAGCGGAATACTCAGCAATTCATCATTTTCTCTGAAATCCCCGGTAACCTCTATAGCACGGGACCTGTTTGAGCTGAAGTTTATTTTCTCTTTCCTTACAAGGGCTTTCAGGTGATCATGAGCTCCACTTGAAGAAATGTTGAAAGCAGCTGCAATCTCGCGAATACTGGGGGGATATTTATTTTCAGAGATGAATTTCTTAATAAAATTTAAAATTTCCCGTTGCCTCGCCGTTAATTGTTTCACCGTTTTATCTCAATTCCGAATTTTTTTATCTTCCCATGGAGATTGCTGGGATAAATACCCAATTCCTCGGCAGTTCTGGAAATATTATATTCAAACTTTTTCAGTTTTCTTATAAGAAACGCACGTTCAAAAACTTCTTTTGCCTCATTCAGTTTCATGGCATCGAATTTACTCAATCCGTTATCCTCCTCCTGAACGGTTTTCTTTTCATTAATAAAATGAATGACTGTATCTTTTTGAATTTCATTCTCATCAGTCATAATGTTAATACGTTCCGCAAAATTTTTCAATTCCCTGACGTTTCCCGGCCAGGAATAATTTTTTATGACTTCCAGTCCCTGCTTTGACAATGATTTTGGCGGGAGTTCAGGGGTAAGGTTAAAACGCTGCATGAAATAGTCCATAAGAAGAACGATATCACTCCTTCTTTCTTTTAAAGACGGTACATGGATTGGTACGACATTCAGGCGGTAATAAAGGTCTTCTCTGAAATTTCCATATGTAATTTCAGCCTGGATGTCTTTATTGGTAGCGGTAATTATTCGTACATCCACACTAATGGATTGTTCTCCGCCTATACGTTCAAATCTCATTTCCTGGATTGCCCGAAGTACTTTTGCCTGCGCGCTGAGGGACATGTCAGCTATTTCATCAAGGAAGAGAGTCCCTTTGTCAGCCAGCTCAAATTTTCCTTTTCTTCGGGATACCGCTGAAGTAAATGAACCTTTTTCATGACCAAAAAGCTCACTTTCCAGAAGTGTGTCGGGTATAGCGGCACAGTTAACTTCAATAAAAGCATGTTCCGCCCGGTTACTATAATGATGAATAGCTCTGGCAATAAGTTCTTTCCCTGTGCCGTTATCGCCGGTAATAAGTATTTTTGCGTCTGAGGGTGCGCTTTGGTGGATTCGCTCCCATATTTTCTTAATTCCTTCACTTTCTCCAATAATCTGATCTTCCATAAACAGTGAGTCTTTAAGATGAGTATTCTCCCGTTTCAATGTTTCAAGTTTAATAGCATTTGCGGCAGCGGTAACAATTTTTTCCAGAGAAAGAGGCTTCTCAAGAAAATCGAAAGCGCCAAGTTTAACAGCTTTTACCGCAAGGTCAATGTTTGCATGCCCGGAAATAACAACAACTTCCAGCGAGGGGTACTCCTTTTTAATTTCTTTCAGAACATCAATCCCCCCCATATTGGGAAGCCATATATCAAGGAAAACCAGATTAACACTCACTTCCTTAAGAATATTTAATCCTTCATATCCATCTCCGGCAGAAAGGACATTATATTTTTCATCTTCAAGGATATCTGATAAAACTGTCCGTATCCCCGGTTCATCATCAATAATAAGAATTGTATTCATGAAAAACTCCTGTTTACTGCTTTAGCGGCAGGTCGATAAAAAATGTTGTACCGATACCCTGTTCGGATTCAAACCACATCCGACCCCTATGTTCCGCGACAATCCGTTCAACAATCGGAAGACCAAGTCCTGTACCACTTTCTTTTGTAGTAAAGTAAGGGTGAAAAACTTTCATTTGTGTTTCCTGATCAATACCTTCCCCGTTATCCTGTATTTGAATCCGGCAATAGGTGGTGTTCCCTTTGATAATTTCATCACTGCGAATAATAATTTTCCCCTTATCAGTTTTAATAGATTCAATCGCGTTGGAAATAAGATTGGAAAATATACTTTTCAGCTGATTGGGATCTGCCTTTAAAGATATATCCTTTACCTCTGAAATATCAATATTAATAGAAGGAAAAGAGCCTGAATAGAGAAGAATGAGCTGTTCAAAGTGTTTTTTTAGATTAATTTCCATCATATTGGAAACAGGCATCTGCGCGAAATCCCTGAACTGCTGAATGAGTGTTGTTATATTTCCCACTTCTTTTATGATAGCATCAATGGATGGATCAAGTATTTTTTCAAATGAACCGGGGTCCTCGTGATATTTTTTTAACAGCCTCTGTGCGGATAATTTTATCGGAGTAAGAGGGTTCTTAATTTCATGTGCCATTCTCTGAGCTATTTCCTGCCAGGCGGAAACTTTTTCATTTTGCACAAGGCTCTGCCGGGATTGATCCAGCTCGGTTACCATTCTGTTAAACGAATTAACAAGGTTGGCCAGATCATCTTTCTGTTTTGATAGAATCCTGTGAGAGTAATCACCTTCAATAACCCTGTTTATTGCTTCTTCAAGGTTAACAATAGGTTTTGTAATTTCGTCACTCAACAGAAAACTTGTAAGGATGGAAAGAAGAATAATCGGAAGTGAAAAATAAACAAAAAAGAAAATGAGTGCCAGAAAGAAAACTGAATGAAAATGCCGGAACTGAGAGTAAAGACGAATACCACTGGTAATTTTACCGGCATACAGATCAAAGTTATCCGGTAAAACCGTGCTCATTACAGCAGAATACGTTTGCCCTGCTTTTGTAAAGTTTCGGCGAATCCTCATAATGGTTGTTGTGCCCTGTTTTGACCGGGATAGAATACCGTCCCCCATGAGAGATTTTAAATCCGTTCCCGGTATTTTTCTATCTTTTTTTATAATGATCCGATCTCCTCCGGCATTAAAAATTTCCAGA
Organism: uncultured Spirochaetaceae bacterium; assembly: GCA_964434925.1. Lineage (GTDB taxonomy): Bacteria > Spirochaetota > Spirochaetia > B11-G9 > B11-G9 > S145-15. The sequence continues at coordinate 11,980 of CAYSXD010000011.1, read as the reverse complement.
CTATTAATTAAAGGATGTATACTTTTGATGGTTATCCACATTCTGTCAGGGGAAGTAATCATCTGATTGAGAATATTTGCATAAATGCGGCTGCTGTTGAATGCTTTTACTTCTGAAGAAATAAGTTGATTATACTCAATTGCAATTTGAAGTCCGCCCTCCATTGCATCTCCCGTTCCTGAAGAAAACCAGGATTCCATTGCTGTATTGATAAAACTCAAAGCGAGAAATCCCTGAGGGATAGAGGAGAGAAGAGAAATAAGGGTGAAAAACATAATCAGTTTTATCTTAACATTTGCCCCGGGGGCCTTATTCTTTTTCTGTTTTACAAGTCGGGAAATATTAATAATAATACTTGCAATGAGAAATAAAGGGAGAACAAGAGAAAAGCTTAAATATCGGAGTTTAGAGAGCGATACTCCTGTAGAAATATCTGAAAGAATCTTCCCCGCGAAGAGTAAAATCATAATAATGAGCACAATGTAGAGGAGGAGAATACTTATAACCCCGGATAATCCTGTCTGAGAGATTTTTCTTATTCTCATTCCGTTAACTCCGTCCGGATTTCGGGAGTAAAAAGAGTCTGTTTTTATGAGAAAGGGATGCCCGTTTAATCTTCCTCAAAACGGTTCTCAAAGAGCTGTACAATAGCATCTACTGCCTCTGTTTCATCATTTCCTTCAGCAATGATATTTATTTCAGCTTTATAATTTGCCCCAAGAGTTATAATACCCATTATTGACTTACCATTTACCTTCATATCTTCAAGTTCAAGAAAGATTTCCGAATCAAATTCGTTTGCTTTTTTTACAATTAAAGCTGCCGGTCTGGCATGTATACCGGCCCTATTCTTAATAGTTACTGTTTTTTCCATCATTTATGAATCCTAAAAAATATCGTTATTGTCAAAATATAAATTTCTTGCGGTCTTACTCTCAAGCCATTGTAAAATATTCTGGTCAAATTCTCTTGCCGAGTAATATCCCAGCTTTTTCAGACGTTCATTCATAGCTGCTGTTTCTATAATAATAGGTATATTTCTTCCCGCTTTGACCGGAACCTCTACCATCGGTATTTTAACACCCAGTATAACGCGATGAGCATTACCCGATCCCAGGCGGTCATAAACTTTTTCTGAATTCCATTCTTCCAGATCTACGATAAGCTGCACCTGCTTTCTGTCTCTAATTGAACCGACACCGAACAGGTAGCTGACATTAATAATACCGAGGCCTCTGATCTCCATGTGATGTCCCAGAATCTGATCTCTGCCTGATCCCATGAGAACATTACCGTTTACGTTCCGAATCTCAACAGAATCATCCGCAATGAGCCGGTGCCCCCTTTCTATAAGTTCAAGAGCCGTTTCACTTTTTCCCACACCGCTGCTTCCTGTTATGAGAATCCCTATTCCAAAAACTTCGACAAGAACACCGTGAATAAGCTTATGGGGAGCAAAAACATTGGAGAGTGCACGCATAAGCCGCATGCTTATCTCAGATGAAGAAAGGTTAGTCTGTAGAATGGAGCATCCGGATCTTTCCACAATTTCCAAAAAATGGGGACCTGGTATATAGGAATTACTGAATAAACAACAGGAAACATTGTATGTAAACATCTTTTCTATCGAGGTCATTTCACCACTCTCCTCAAGGCGGGAGAGGAAGGCATTTTCGCCTTTCCCGAATAATTGTATTCTATGGAAGGCAAATTCATCAAAAAATCCACTTAAAGTAAGCCCGGGTCTGTTTAGTTCAGGGTCAGTAATTTCTCTGACAAGACCCTTCCTCCCTCCAATGCATTTCAACTGCAAGGCATTATGATCTTTAAGATCCATATTAAGAAGGTCAAGTACGGTAAATTTTTTCATATTTTATTATATCATAGTATTCATATAAAACAAACGGGTTTCCCAAAAGAGAAACCCGTAAATAATCGTTACCTTACTTATAATCATACATGGGATGTCACTTTGGATTTTTCCTTTCGCACCTTTAGCTCAAGCTTATCTACAAAAAGTTCAATGCCTTCATACAATTCAAAACTTTCTACACCAAGATGGGCAGATTTACCCCAACGGAAGTGAACATTTCCCTCTACTTTATAACCCTGTTTTTCTTTTGTCACGGTAATGAGAAGATCAACAATATGATCTTTTGCAAAACTTATACGTTGAAGCTTCTTGTCGATGAATTCCGTGGTTGTATCACTAATGTTGTAATGAATACCTTTTAATTCTAGGTTCATAATATCCTCCTGGGTTTAATATCTTATTAATTATGATAGTAAGAATATATCAAGAAGTCAAATATAAAGATTATCTTTCAAAAGAAGATTCAATATTAAGTTCAGAACGGTATTTAGCGACAGTACGGCGGGCAATACCAATACCTTTAGTTTTAAGAATTTCAGATATTTTTTGATCAGAGAGCTTCTTTTCTGTTTTATTTTCTTCAATTATTTCTTTGATAATCTCTTTAACTCCTGATTTTGAAAATCGGGAACCTTTTGATCCTGCTCCTGATATGGAGTTTGTAAAGAAGTATTTGAGAGGAAAAATACCCCATTCAGTCTGGATATATTTTGCGTTTGAGATTCTTGAGACGGTAGTTTCATGGACTCCGACTTCTTCCGCGACATCCTTTAAGGTCAGCGGAGTAAGATATTTCGGCCCCCGTAAGAAAAAATTACGCTGGAATTCGATAATAATTTTTGTTATTTTTACCAATGTCTGATTTCTTAAATGTATGCTGTGCATAAACCATCTGGCATCGCGCAGGCTTTCTTTTATATATTTTCTCGTACCTCTGGACGCCTCCCCTTTCCCCTTTACCACTGTGTCTTTAAAAAAAGGGGAAATCCCGAGTACCGGTATTTCCTCTTCATTCAATATTATTATAAACTCACCATTTTCAACTTTAACTGAAAGATCGGGGGTTACATATCGGGGAGGATCACTTGAATAAAGCCTTCCCGGATAGGGATTGAGTGTTTTTATAAATTGTATTGCTTCTTCCACCTCTTTTGTATCCGCTCCGAGTAGTTTTGCAAAATCAGCGGGATTCTTTTTTTTTATCCATCGCAGGTGGTCTTTAATAATATCTTCCGTAAGAGGAGGTGTATTATTAACCGCTTTTGCCTGGATAAGCAGAGATTCTTTAAAGTCGAGAGCACATATTCCCAGTGGATCAAAACTTTGTATAAGATTTATAATCTCGGGAATAAGACTGCTGAACTCTTCATCCACAAGAGTTAATGGATCTTCAAGATGAAAGCCGTTCTCATCAAGATTATGAATAATCAGCTCACCGATGAAGTAACGGGAATCATCAAGCGGTTGAACAGCAAGCTGTGCCATAAGATGTTCCTGGAGGGATTCACTACGGGTAAGTACTCCTTCTATAAATTGGTGTTTTGTATCCACTGAATCTCTGTAAGAGGATCTGTTGTATCCGGAGTCCGATGAACCACCAAAATAATCCCATTCTTCCGGTGGTACTAATTTTATTTCTTCAAATGATGTTTGAGAGGGATCCTTAACAATTTCAAGGGCGGGATTCTTCTCGACTTCCTCCTGAATTTTCGTCCGTAAATCATACAGCGGGAGTGCCATCATCTGTATTGACTGATACATTTGTGGAGACATTTTCAGATCCGGTTTCTGTATAAGTACAGGTTTCTGGTATTGCACGATGCCTCCTTATTCCATAATGCCTCAGTGTACCGGTAATGTCAAATGGAGGAAACCTACATCTGAAAATCTTTTCCGAGATAAATTTTCCTGGCTACAGGATTATCAAGGAGTTCTCCTTTTGTTCCTTTCGCAATAATTCTTCCTACATTGATAATGTATGAACGGGAAGTAATCTCCAGAGTGTCCCGTACATTATGATCGGTAATAAGAATTCCAATGCCTTTCGATGAAAGATCTTTAATAATTCGCTTTATTTCATACACGGCAATTGGATCAATACCGGCAAAAGGTTCATCAAGAAGAAGGAAAGATGGCTCAATTGCCAGACTTCGGGCTATTTCAGTACGCCTCCGTTCCCCTCCTGAAAGGGTAAATGCTTTCTGTTTTCTGATGTGCTCCAGACCAAGTTCGTGTAAAAGATATTCAAGCCGGTTTTTTTTCTCTGAAGGGAGTAAATTCCTTCGGGTTTCAAGAATTGCCCAGATATTTTTTTCTACGGATAATTTACGAAAAACAGATGCTTCCTGCGGCAGGTAGGATATCCCTTCCCTCGCACGTATATACATGGGTTGATGGGTAATCTCCTTTTTATCCAGAAAAATAGAACCGCCAGTGACTTTGATAAATCCAACAATCATATAAAAAATAGTTGTTTTCCCTGCGCCGTTTGGACCAAGAAGGCCGACAATTTCTCCGCTGGACATAGAGAAGCTTACTCCTGCCACGGCTTTTTTCTTTTTAAACTGCTTTTGAAGGTTATCAATACGCAACACTGAATTGGTCATGGGGACTCCGATTGTGTAGTATCTGAAGAAGTTATCGTGCCTGAAACTTTACCGGTCAGTTTTATCTCGTCAGTATCAAGATTGATAGTAATTCTTGTTGAGTGGAATTCATCGCCATCTTTATATACTACCGGCATACCGGAGAGTTCCAGAGTATTTTTTGAACGATCGTACCGTGCGAATTCAGACCGGGCTGTCAGGGTACTGTTTTTTGAAGCTTTTAGTATTCTTACCCCGATCTGAATCAGGGTAATTTTTTCGTCAGACAGATTTTCAAAATAACCGCCCTTTACAACCATTTCGTTTTTTTGATCAACCATCTCCGCGTAACCTCTGACAATAAGACGCTTATTGTCCCTGTCGTAAAAGAGGTTCTCTGCTGTGATCTTTATTCCCTGCCTGGTATCAATAGCGGTAACATTTCCGCTGCATTTTGCATAGCGAAAATCAGGCCCAAATAATTCAATTGTATCCGCACGTATATCTGTGGTATCCGAGACAATATGGGCGTTTCCCGTAAGAACAGTTTTGTTCTTCCCTTTTGCCATAGTAATGGACGTCCGGTCACTTGAAAAGGTAAATTTTTTTGATTCGGAAAATCCCGTGGATAAAAAAACAGTCAGAATGATAAGTACCAGACTAATTTTCTTCATACATGTATTCTCCGGAAACATCACTGGTCAGGGTATATGTCTTTTCTTTCATATCTCCGGTAAAACCTTTCCCCCTGATAATAGTCCCCGAGTCTTTTGTTATGGTAATTGTTTTATCCGGTTTACCGGAAAGTGTTTTAGTATCATTATCCCAGTAGAGATAGGAAGTATTTATTCGGGATTCCTCCCGTGAAGAGTAGATAATAAGGTTTCCGGTAATTTCTACGTTATTTGACTCGGTAAAAATAATACCTCTATCAGCTTTACCTTCCGTTATAATGTTGTTATTGTCATCAAACTGCTGAAATACAAGTCCCTGAAGTACTGTTTGCTGCTTTTGATCAAATGTTTCAGCCTTATCAGCATAGATACTGAAATTTTTATGCCCGTTTTCACAATCCGTATACATAAACGAGTAAAGAATCGTATCAGGAGTATTTTCAAGTATCTTGTTACCAAGCATTGCTTCATCATAATTAATACTGCACGAGTTGACGAATATTAAAAGAAGTATCCCGGCAGACGCCAGTCTATATCTTCCCATAATCTTTACTCGCCTTGATAAAACATGTAAAAAGGGGATGGGGGTGTATTGGAGTAGAGAGAAATTCCGGGTGGAACTGGACTCCTATTCCCCAGGGATGATCAGCCCATTCGATAGATTCGACAAGGGTTTCGTCCGGAGTAAGTGCGCTCACAATTATCCCGCCGTTCTCCATCTCTTCCCGGTAGAGATTTGAAAATTCATACCTGTGGCGGTGCCGTTCAAAAATTGTAGTACTTTTGTATATGGAATGTAGTTTTGTTCCCTCTTTTACGGAAGATTCGCTTTTCCCCAGGCGCATGGTCCCTCCAAAGCTGTTCACCTCCATTTGTTCTTCCAGAAGGCTGATTACAGGAAAAGATGTCGCCGGTTTGAATTCCGTACTGTCGGCATCATCATACCCGAGAACATTTCGCGCATACTCAATTACCATGACCTGCATACCAAGACAAATACCGAAGCAGGGAATGTTTTTAGTGCGTGCATAGGATACTGCGGATATCATACCCTGAATACCCCGCTGACCAAATCCTCCCGGTATGAGAATTCCGTGTAATCCATTAAGAACAGTGTCAGGGTCTTTCGCTTTCTCAATATCTTCAGCATCAATCTTTACCAATTCGATATGTACGTTATTGGCAATACCTCCATGAAAAATTGATTCATATATGGATTTATAGGAGTCGCTAAGATTGATATATTTCCCTACAATACCAATGCGAACTGTTTTGGAAGCAGTTTTAAAAGCATTCACCATATTTTCCCATACGGTAAGGTTTATTTCCGTACTGTTAATATTCAGTTTGGCAAGGACCCTCTCATCCAGTTTCTGGGAATGGAAGATCAGGGGAATTTCATAAATTGTTGTTTTTACGTCAAATGCTGAAATAATTGAATCTTCTTTTACATTGGTGAAAATCCCGATTTTCTTTATCATATCCCGATTTATTTGAACGGGAGAGCGGCATATAAGGATATCAGGCTGTATCCCAATCTCACGCAGTTCTTTTACAGAGTGCTGAGTGGGCTTTGTTTTAAGTTCTTTACCGGCAACTTCAGGGATTAGTGTGAGATGAATGTAGAGGATATTTTCTTTCCCTTTATCATGAACAAATTGACGGGCTGCTTCTAAAAAAGGAATCGATTCGATATCTCCCACTGTTCCGCCAATTTCAATAATAACAAGGTCAACATCCGGATCTTTCCCTGCAAGAACGATTCTTCGTTTAATTTCATCCGTAATATGAGGGATTACCTGTACTGTTTTACCAAGATAGCGGCCTTCACGTTCTTTCTTTATAACTTCCTGATAAATTTGTCCCGTAGTAATTGAGTTCTTTCTGCTGAGAGAGGCTTTTGTAAAGCGGGCATAATTCCCCAGATCCAGATCCGTCTCTGCCCCGTCATCCGTAACGTAAACCTCTCCATGCTGATAGGGACTCATAGTCCCCGCGTCAACATTTAAGTAAGGATCTATTTTTACCATTGCAATTTTGAATCCTCTGCTTTCCAGAAGATTGCCAAGAGAAGTCGCAGCAATTCCTTTACCCAGACTTGAACATACACCGCCTGAAACAAAAATATATTTTTTCATGTATTCTGATTATAAAGAAGAGAAGAGTGAAAATCAATTCCTACATCATGTGAACACCAAGATTATGAGAATCAAAGTAAAGAATTTCAGACGAAATACTTTTTGTCTCTTCAAGAAGTGTAGAACTGCTTTTTTTAGAAACAAGAAGATCGGGAGAAATAAAAATAGGAACTCCCAATCGTATAGCCAGTGCAATACCATCACTCGGCCTAACTTCCATGGAATAGTTTCGAAGGCCTTTGCTGTACTCAATTCTGGCAAGAAAGTCATCTTCCATTTTCTGATAAATGATAAAATTTTTACAATGGTAATGATGCCTCGTAAAGAATTCAGCAAGTAAATCATGTGTCATTGGTCTTGGTGGATGGACCCCTTCAATTTCGATAATAATAGCACTTGCCTCAAAGGGACCAATTGATAGAGGAAAAACACCTTTCCCGACTACTGACTGGAGAATAATTATCGGCAACCCTTTACTGTCATCCAGAGCTATACCCATAATAGAAAATTCCGGTAAATTTGTACTCATTCTATTAATCCAATATAACACATAGCCAGAAAAAAACTGTAAAAAATCTTTTTTTATTGACATGGTGCACCTATTACCCATAAACTTAAAAGATCTGGAAAGGGGTATTCTATGGACTCATTCTTAAAAGACACTCAGTTTTCTGTTATTCGGGATTTAATTTATAACGCGAGTGGAATTCATTTTACCTCCTCAAACCGTACCATTCTGGAAAGCCGTCTGAGAGAACGACTGCGAAAATCGGACATACTAACTATTGATGAGTATATTAAGCACATTAAACAGGATGAAGGAGAGATGAAAACTCTTCTGGATACGGTAACAACGAATTTAACAAGATTTTTCAGAAATACCGCCCATTTTCAAACATTCGAAAGACATGTTATTCCTGAGTTGGTCGCATACAAAAAAAAGAAAGGTGAACGGTTTCTTAAAGTATGGAGCGCGGGCTGTTCGACAGGGGAAGAGCCCTATTCGCTGGCTATGGTATTAAACGATCTGCTCCCGTCTGATTTTTCATTTGAAATAACTGCTTCCGATTTGAGTTTGAAGAGCCTTATGACTGCTAAAGAAGGGTTCTACACGGATAATAAAATGAATGGAGTCCCGATTAAATACTTAAACCGATATTTTGAAAAAAAACCAGGTGGTTATCGGGTGAAAGAGGAAATTAAGAAACTGGTTAAATTTGATTACCATAATTTAAAACTCGACAGTGGACTGCGGGGACTGGATATCATATTCTGCAGAAATGTTATTATTTATTTTGATGAGGTAGCACAGACGAATGTTATAAATAAATTCTATAATTCCATGAATGACCACTCCTACCTCTTTATAGGCCATTCGGAATCACTTTTCGGAATGAATACAAAATTTGAGTTTTTTAAAACGGACTGGGCAATAGTGTACCGAAAATTTGTTAAATAGGGGAAACTGCAATGGAAAATCAGGCTGTTAAAGTTATTGTCTGTGATGATTCAGCGATGATGCGTAGTTTATTAGGACGAATTATTGATGAGGCTGATGGTCTTGCACTGGCAGGGAAAGCAATGAATGGCAAGTTCCTTCTTTCCAAGCTGCAATCACTCAAACCGGATATTATACTTTTAGATCTGGAAATGCCGGAAATGAACGGTATTGAATTCCTCAGGGAAAGAAAACGTCTCGGTATAGATATACCGGTAGTAATTCTTTCTTCTGTGGCTCAAAAAGGTGCAAAAATCACCATGGACGCGTTAGATCTTGGGGCTTCGGATTTTATTTTAAAGCCTTCGGGATCAATTTCTGAGGATATTCATACCGTCCAGGATACCATTGTTGGGACCCTTCTCGCATATGGACGGCGATACATGATGAGACAAAAAGGGAGTGTTTTTAAACTGAGTAATTCTGAATTACCGGGATTGACTGTGGAAAAGAAAGAGACTACCCGTCCTGTTCTCAATATGAAAGCGCGTTCTCCCTTGAAAGGGAGGGTAGAGATAATAGCGCTAGGAATATCTACCGGAGGTCCAAATGCTCTTCGTAAAGTTATGGTGGATATTTCTCCCGACCTTTCTGTCCCTTTACTGATTGTTCAGCATATGCCGGCAGGATTTACGACAGAATTTGCTAAAAGTCTTGATAAAATCTGTCCGCTGGAGGTTAAAGAGGGTGAGGATGGAGATATACTGGCGCCGGGCAGAGTTTTTATTGCACCTGGGGGGTATCATATTGAAGTGGAGAAAAAACGTCTTGCTTCCATTCTTCGTGTTTCCACCGGTGATTTGCACAATGGGCACCGCCCTTCAGTGGGCGTTCTTTTCCAATCGATCGCGAAAAATTTCGGCGGGGATGCTCTTGCTGTTATAATGACTGGGATGGGGAAAGACGGAGCGGATGAGATAGGTGAAATATGGTTAAAAGGAGGAATTACAGTTGGGCAGGATGAGGATTCTTCCGTTGTATATGGTATGCCGAGAGTAGCAGCGGAAAACGGTTATCTTGACCATATCGTTCCTCTCGATAATATGGCGTCTACCATTAATCGCCTGGTGAAAGAACATACGAACTAAGGTTTATTCTTCCTGTTCCTGGTCAAGCCGCTTAATAACATTTGGAGTATTCTGTAATTTGTTTATTTTATTGTAGAAAGCCGTTATTCCAAACCCGGCAGCCAGGCCGGTAATCCCTAAGAATGTACTTATACCTTCTCCCAGTGAAAAAAGATGAGAACCGGCAAGATAAAAAATTATAAAAAAAATCAGGGGTAAAATAAGGACCATGAAGCCCGAAAATATTGTTCTTCCCGTTGGAAGATGAATTTCAACAAGGTCACCTGATTTCAAGTCTATGTTTTTTCTGTTCACTGCGTCAAAGGTATGATCGGCCACTGAACAGAAAGAGTTCCCTTTGCAGCTTTTGCATCCCCCGCTTAGATCCGCGCAGGATAGTGTTATTGTTTTATCCTTAATGTTAAGTATCTTTCCCTTTTCTATCATCCGGCACCTCTTTAATTGGATATCGTATAATTTTAACGGTTTCCGTTTTCCCGCTATCATTAATATCAAACTTTATTCCCTGAATTTCAAGTTTATTCCACCATTCACCGGATCTTTCAGGAATTTGAGTAAGAAACTTTTTAATTTCTACGGCCGGATCAAGTCCCCCCACACCTATTGAGCTTCCCGTACGTCCGGTATCACAAATTATTCCCATTCCCCCGGGGAAAATACGGGCATCGGATGTTAATGCCTTTGTATGTGACCCCGCTACGGCGGAAATACTTCCATCAACATGGAAAAACATTGAGTATTTTTCTGCCGTTGTTGCGGCATGAAAATCAAGGATTATAGTATTCGTTTCATTTTTAATACGGTTTATTATTTCCGGAATATAGGTAAAAGGATTACTCAAATGAACCCTGTTAAATCCCGATTGACCAAGAAGAGATATTACTCCTATTTTAGTTTCGCCAGCCTGAAAAATACCCCACCCTCTTCCGGGAGTTCCCGGGGGAAAATTGGCAGGCCGGAGCATAAAGGAGCATTTCCCTATGTGGGGAACCATATCCTTTTTGTAAAAAACTTTTTCTCCGGCAGTAATAACATCAATACCAAGCTTATGGAGATAGATGGAGTGGTTTTTACCTATACCAAAACCACCAGTGGCACCCTCTCCATTTGCAATGACAAAATCAATGTTTTCTTCTTCCTTAAGTTTTTCCAGACCGCTTTTAACAGCAAATATTCCCGGTTTACCGACTATTTCTCCCAGACAAAGTATATTTACACCCATCAAAACCTCTGCAGTACAGTGGGTGATTTAAACAAAAAAGTCAAGTTGAACTTGCCTTCAGCAGAACGAAGTAGTATCTTTTACTGGTATACAAAAGGTTTGCCGAAAGGGGATTTTTAAAAGCCGCCTTGTATAAGGGGCTGAATAACACGCTTTAAGAGGTGTAAAAATGAAAGAAAGAATTGTCATTGATCTGGGACAGATCATGGATGAGATCTTTGAAGCGACAAAGAGTTTCGGAGATGCGTTTCAGGAAGGAATAAAACGGGGGCCGCATGGATTTGGTGAGAATGTGGATTATTACCCTTCCTATTCCTATCCACCTGTAAATATTTATCTGACGGAAGATAAAAGCCTTGTTTTTGAGTTTGCTCTTGCGGGGTTTAGTGAAAAGGATATTGATGTGCAGTTTCAGGGGGATTATATGATCTTTTCTGCTGGCAGCCCTGATATGACTCCTGAGGGAGATGTGCGTTATTTTAAGAGACGTTTAAAATTAAAAAATGTGACCGGACAGAAATACTATGTTCCCGAAGATAAATTTGACCAGAAGAATGTAAAAGCTGTATTCAGGAATGGAATTTTAAGGATAGTCGTTCCCCCTAACGATGTTATCGAAACAAAAGAGGGTATAAAAGTTGAAATAATAAGGGAGGATGTATAATGATTTTTTGGATAATAGTAGGTATAGCCATTGGGTATTTTTTTAAACCCCAGCTTGACAGACTCATTGGAAAAGTTATGCGCTCAATTAAGGATAACCGGAAACACAAATGGGATGACGATGAGTTTTAGAATGCATCTTTAGCTATTTTAGTACCCCGGGGATGACAGAACCCGGGGGGGGGTTTAGAGGTACTCTCATTATCTTTCCCGTATTTATCACGGTAATCCCGAACAAT
>CAYSXD010000010.1:0-22470 GCA_964434925.1 uncultured Spirochaetaceae bacterium | reverse complement strand
CGGTTCAAGGATTGACGCGTGATATTCATAAAAGGTCCTTCTGTCTTCACTGATATGATACCGCTTCCCGAAGGGTTCGGGAACCATCATCATCATCGAATGTTCCATGGACCGCCCAGCCTGAACAAGAAGTTCAAAGGCAGAATCAAAAATTGCCGAATCACTCTGGCTGTTATCAATCACTGGAATAATCTTATTAATATCCCCGTTAAAGAAAGGAGAGGAAAGTGAGGACTCTCTCGCTTTCATTTTATTTATATTACCCCTCAACGTATTTATTTCGCCGTTATGCGCTATATACCTGAAAGGTTGAGCAAGAGGCCAGGAGGGGAAAGTATTGGTGCTGTAGCGCTGATGAACAAGAGCAAGAGCGCTTTCATAATCGGTATCCCGCAGATCAGTGTAGAACTGTTCGAGCTGGGGAGCAACAAACATCCCCTTATAAATAACTGTTCTGCTGGAAAATGACGGAATATAGAAATCATCAAGAGAATACCCTTCATTGTATACAGCTTTTTCAATTGACCGCCTCATGATATACATTTTCCGTTCAAGGCCATCACCTGACATCCCTTCGGCAGTTATAAACATCTAAACAACAAAGGGCATGGAAAGTCTGGCGGTTTTACCAAGACATGAGGGTTCAACAGGAACTTCCCGAAAACCATTAATGCTGCCTCCCTCATTTTTAACAGTCTGCTCCACAATGGATAGAATTGACTGCCTGGTATTCTCCGCCGTTGGAAGAAAATAAACACCGACCCCATATAAACCCGGTCCGGGAAGGCTGAACCCATTGAGAGACGCAACTTTATGAAAAAACTTTTGGGGTATTTGCGTAAGAATACCAGCTCCGTCACCCGTTTTTACGTCACTTCCAACAGCTCCCCGGTGAACCAGATTTTTTAAGATTGTTATTCCGTCACAGACAGTCTTAAAGGAAGGTATACCATTCAGTTCAGCAATAAAACCAACACCACAGCTGTCGTGCTCGTAAGCAGGATTGTACAGTCCCTGTTTTTGCATAGTGTCCCCTTTTTTACGGCAAGTCTTTGCCGTAATATATAAAAAGATATTCCCCTTACTTTGTTATGTCAACAGAGGAAATGAATTTATTGAATATTTATTCGGAGTAAACAATGAATCGAAGCAAAACGTATCTATGAACAAGTTGAGAGTATTGGATTTATCTTTGAAAAAATCCAGTGTGGTGAACCATCACACCTCCCCTCCCCTCCCTTTGCACCGGATTTTTCTTGACCGCCGGACATTTCTGAATTACTCTTAAAGACGAGGAGAGGTTACTATTATGGCTAAACCACTTGCAATTGTACTCGGCGGCGGAAAGGGGGCGCGGTTGTTCCCCCTGACAAAAGAACGGGCAAAACCTGCCGTGCCTTTTGGAGGTAAATACCGCCTTGTGGATATACCCATCTCAATTTGTATTAATTCAGGAATACGGCAGATTTATATCCTCACACAGTTTAACTCCGCATCACTCCACAACCATATTGCCAATACGTATATATTTGATGCGTTCACCCGTGGATTTGTAGAAATCCTTGCAGCTGAACAGACTTTTGAAGACTCCAGCTGGTATCAGGGGACAGCTGATGCTGTGAGAAAAAATCTATTACATTTTAGAAGCCAGAATCCCACTCATTATATTATTCTCTCAGGTGATCAGCTGTTCCGCATGAATCTTGATGACATGCTGAAACGGCATATAGAAAGCGGTGCGGAAATAACTCTCGCCGCAAAACCGGTATCCCGTGAAAATGCTACGGGTCTGGGCATTATCAATGGAGACAAAACAGGCAGAGCTGTGTCATTTATCGAAAAACCGCCTGAGGATATGGATATTTCTGATAAGAAATTCCCGCGTGAAATTCTAAAAGATTTACCGGAAGTCCCAGCAAGGGAGGAATACCTCGCATCTATGGGTATTTATATTTTTAATGCCGGCACCATGGAAAAACTTTTAGATAATACAGACGCGGATTTCGGTAATGAAATAATCCCGAAAGCTATTGAATCGCTTCCGGTAAATATTTACCCGTTTATCCATTACTGGGAGGATATTGGAACAATTAAAGCATTCTATGACGCAAATTTAAATATGGCCTCTCTTACACCGGAATTTAATTTTTATGATGAAACAATGCCGATTTATACACACCGCCGTCATCTTCCGGCAACAAAAATGAATTTTTGCACAATCTCTCAAACCCTCGCCGCAGAAGGAAGTATTATTACCAATGCATCCATCGGAAATTCGATAATTGGTATACGAACCATCATAGAGACAGGTGCAAATCTGGAAGGTGTATACTGTATGGGGGCAACATACTACGAAATGAACGATGAACGAAACGAGAATAGAAATAAAGGCATCCCCAATATAGGTATTGGAAGGGGGTCACTTATTAAAAAAGCCATCATTGATATAAATGCCAGAATTGGTGATGGCTGCCGCATTGGCATTGACCACCTGCCACGGAAAGACGGAACATATAATAATTACTGGATTGAGGACGGAATTATTATTATTCCCAAAAACGGCATTATTCCCAATGGAACAATTATTTAAACTTTTTTCTTGACACAACTATTATTAGAACTTATCATCTGGTGTAAGAAAATGAATTGTGATTCAACAGCCGTTTACAAGGGAGCGGTTTAAGCCTGGAATAATGAATAACCAGTATTAAATTTTCACCGTAAGAGGTAATGGCAATTAGTACTCAACTCGAAAAATTTAAAAATCTGTCAGCCTGGCAGGAAAAGAAAATTCTTGAAAATAAAAGAGAAATTGAAGATCTCAATATCCTTTATGAGAATGTTGTGGAACACAGTACTCTGATTGAAAATGATCTTGAAAAAGCAAATGTTGAAATGAAGAATCTTCTTAATTCGATGAAAAAATATCTTTCTCCTCAATTGTTCACTTCAATTATGAACAATTCCGAACGGAATATTGAATTAACGTATAAACGCAAAAAATTCACTATCTTTTTTTCTGATATCGTAGGATTCACACAGATTACTGATATGATTGAACCGGAAGCATTATCAAATCTTCTTAATGATTATCTTAACGAGATGTCAAAGATTGCCGAAAATTTTGGTGGAATAATAGATAAATTCATTGGCGATGCCATAATGATCTTCTTTTCAGATTCAGATGCCTTTAACAGTAAGCAAGCTGCCATTCAGTGTGTCCGCATGGCATTGGCAATGCTTAACAAGACAAAAGCTTTAAGTGAGAAATGGATTGCCAAAGGGTCTCCCAGCCAACTGAAAGTCCGCATGGGCATTAATACCGGATTTTGTACCGTTGGTAATTTTGGCAGTGCGAACAGGATGGATTATACTCTCATAGGAGGACAGGTAAATATTGCCTCCCGACTTGAAAAGATTTCGGATAAAAACTCTATAGTCATGAGTAGTTCAACCTACAGTCTCGTTAAGGATAAAGTGGTAGTCGCCCCTCCGGTTAGTACACAGGTAAAAGGGATCAGCCATCCAATTGAAGTCTATAAACTCATACGGTTAAAAAGTGAAGAAGAAACCTTACAGGATGCGTACTGCATACATACCCAGGATGGTTTTGTTCTCAAACCGATTAGTTTTGATAAAGAATACACATCTATAGAAGAGCGGGAAGCAATTGTTCGCTCTCTGAAAACTGCTCTTAAGAATTTGACTGAAAGTTAAGTTCCACCTTACTGTAAAGTTTTTGAAAATTCCTTAGAGATTTTACCTGCCATGGAATTTTGTTATTTCCCTTTATGGAAATATCTTTATCCAGTTTTCTCATTTTTATTATAAACATACTTAAAGCTGAAATTCCCGAACTATTTAAAAAAACCAGATCCAGCATATCAAGCTGCAAAGGAAGACCGGTAGTTTCACTTGCCGCTTTTACCAATAAATCTGAAATTGCTCTATATTCTTCTTTATTTTGCAGGCGAAGTATACCTTTAAAAATAACCAGTCTGTTCTTTCTTATATATTCTACTGTATATTTCTCTGTTTCCAATTTCATATTAAACCTCTACTTTATTGCTAATTTGAATGTAACGGCTATCTTATCCACTGAGTCACTATCCTTAAAAAAATCAAAGCAGGTATCAATGTGATAATCTTTTCTTAAGAGAATTAAACCTATACCGGACTTCCGGCTGTCGGCTACTCCTTCTTCAATTCTCTTTAGAAAAAGTTCATCCAGATCATTTGTAAACAAATCTTTACAGATCCCGGAAAAAGAAGTTTTCCGGTGACGGGGTATAGTATTGGTAATCTTTGACAAGAGATTATTACCACTCTTTTTTATTACTATATGTATCGGCTGTGAATTATTTTTTGTAAACTTAACGGCATTTTCAATGAGTTCATTAAAAATTGTGGAAATAATATTATGGGCTCCTTCACTGTCATAAAATGTTCCAAAATAATCAGCAATAAAATCTGATAAAGTGCCGGCTCTCTCCCAATTATCAAAAATATCCAGGGGGAGCAGACTCATACTAAATTCAGTATCCATATCACTGTCAAATTCAATAGTATCTCCAATAATTACATGTTCTTCCATAGCAACAGTCCTTTATACATTTTTCTTAATAATCATTATTGACATATCGTCACGAAGTTTTTCATTACCAAGGTGTTCAAGACACTTCCTGATAACCGTACTTCTGATGAGATCCGCACTCTCACGCCTCACCGGCATAACTGCATTTAGTATACCATCTATACCAAATTCTTCATTTTCCCGATTCATTGTTTCAGTAAGTCCATCAGTATACAGGATCAATACATCATTTTTTTCTATTTTAAAGCTTAACGTACCGAGATATTTCGTCACATCACCCTCTAAACCTGCGAACATTCCATAATCAAGAGTTGATATATTCCGAACGCTTCCATTCGGATGAATAATAAGTAGTGACTCATGCTGGCCGGTAAGAATAAATTTTCCATGCCCAAGATATTTCATTATTATGAGTGTCATAATACGATGATCTAAAGTTTTGTGTCTGAAATCATACAGAAGTTTATTAATTATCTTAAATATTTTTTCTATATCATTTGTTTCAATCTGACTGAGTGCCCGAATTGCCGTATGAACCATCATCATAATGAGTCCGGAATGCAGTCCATGATCGGTCACATCACCAATGGTTATAATTCCACCGCCCCTGAATGAAATTGTATCATAGTAGTCCCCCCCTACTTCTTCCGCCGGAATCATGAGGCAGGAAATATCAAGATCGTCAAAATCCTGGTACTCTTCTTTTTGTGGAAGAACGAGAGTCTGAATATGTCTGGCTACTTCCAATTCTAAAGTTAAATGAAGATTTTCGTCTTTTAATCTCTCATTCAATTCCTCTATTTCCTCATTTGCTTTTTTTAAACTCCTTCTGAAAAAAAACTCTCTTTCCTGTATCCTTGCCTGAGCAATTTTAAAGGCCATGGCTACAACACTGGCACTACCAACGTTTATCAACGTCATTCGAAAATTAACATCAGCTAAAAATCCCGAAGCAAAAAAGACTATCAGATAGTAGAGAAATGATATAATAACCGCGATAATCGTGTAAGGTAGTGATATCGGCAGAAGCCCGCATCCAATCACTGAAACAAAAACCCAGTAGAGTAGAACGGAGCTTTCATTATTCATAACACCACTTAAATGGGCTGCCATCAGATTAGAGCCAAGAAAGAGCAGAAATGCAAAAAATTGCCCGAATTTTTTAAATCGTGGAATAAATGAAAATATAACAACAGTAATTCCCGATATAACCGCATACATTCTTCCGGGAAACATTCGATGATACTGTAAGGGAAAATTAATAGGATCGCTGAATAAAATAAGAATAGAGGGAATAATAATTGTTAAAGGAGCAACAATCCTGTTTATATTCCAAAGCCTTTCCGCCTGTTCCAGGTTATATTCCAACTTTAACCCGGGGATCTGTTCTATCTTATTAATCTCCATCCATTATTCCTTACCCTGTCTAAATATATGATGATGAAGATTTTTCAACTCTTCTATTCTGTTCGTAACAATCAGATTCCATTCACCTCCAAAATCACTGTATTTAAGTTTGATTCCAGTGTCTTCCATTAAAAACTTATTTCTATAATAATTTCCCGTATAATTGTCATCATCATCGTATGTTGTCCAGACACTATCAAAAAAAGCAATATTGCTTCCGTACTGTGTCAGATATTCCATCAATCTCTTAAAAGCAACCACTCCCTTTTTACCGGAAGAGTAGATTGCCATAACTTCACCGATACGCTGATCGTTTCCGGATAAAACGAAATGTTTATTCTCTGATACTCCAGCCAACGTAGCATACATAAACGGACAGCAATATCCGGGAACCCGTATGATTATACGTGCAAGACTGCAAATCTTATTATTTTCATCGTAGACGGCAAAATGATCACAATTCAAGTCGAACTGTTTTACCACATCAAGATCATAGTTAAAATCTTTATAATAGTAAAAATCTTTTGCATAGAGATGGCACTGATATATTTCCTCAGGAAGCAGTACTTCCCGTAATGTTAAACCATAACCAATATCCTGAACCACCGCCGGCCGCCTGACTGCTTTTACCCGTAGGAATTCAGATGTTTGAGATGTGGTATAATTAATAAAACCTGCTTTATTAAGAAGGATTTCCAATCTTCTAAGGTAACTTTTATCAATAATACCATCAAAGGTATTATTGATTTCCAACATTCCATAATCATGAAGCATAAGCCGTATTCGGGTAAAATAATAAAGAATCCCGGATTGTGAGGGATTCCGTTTCATGAGGTCGGCAAAGGTTTCATCTGTTTGATTTTTCATAATAAGATCACCAAGATTCATCGTTAAAGCAAAAGAGGGCAGTGAATCATATTTAATATTTTTAAAATCAAAAGAGCGTACATCAATTGTTTTTACTGTTCCGGTGTTCATTATTCACTCATTATAAACACTTTCCGTGAAATAGAAAGCATAATCTATAAAAATGACAAAAGAGAACCCGGGGGGAAGCGAAGTTTTGTGATTTAATTTTTATTTTTCAGAGAAAATTTCCTCAGTATACAATTTGCAATTTGTCTGTCGGATGCTGCCATTGGAAGCCCCACAAGTTCTTCGTAAGCTGCCCAGCGAATTTTACTATGTTCACGCAACGCCAAATGGTCATTCTTAAAAAATATCCGGTATCCGACAAGTTGATACAATTTTTCACCATTATTAAAACTGCCTTCACAGAGTAGATCGCCTACATCAATATCCGTATCAAATTCTTCCCGGTACTCACGTTTGAGGGTCTGCTCATACGTTTCGCCTTCTTCAGCTTTACCTCCGGGGAATTCCCAGCTTTCACCTATTGTCGTCCCCGGCTTACGTAAAGCAATAAAAACCTTACCATCCTGTAAGGCAATACCTGCAGTAGAAATACGATGTTTATCCGACATACTTAATCCCCCTTTCCTTTAAAGAAACAGAACACCTGGAAAAATAAAATGAAGAACACCAATAACAATGGCACTTACACCAATAATCTGACCATTTTTACCCAGAATTTCATTAAGTTTCTGAACAAGGCTGCTTTCAACACTTGATTTTTCAGCAAAAAAATCCACAGATAGGGAAAGTGCCAGTACAAACAAGCTTACGGCAGGCAGAAAATCACCAATAATAGGCACATCACCTTTTGTGACACTCAAAATTTTGAATATACCGGTAAAAAGGAGCAAAAGAACAAAAATGACCCTTCCGGACTGTTTTTCAACAAGGGCACTTTTTATCTGACCCAGGAAGGGGAGTTTCTCTGAAAAATAGGGAGCAGCGAGTATGAATCCACCCACTATGTTTAGACATACCGCTAAAAAGTAAAACTGTACCATCATTTCCTCCTATAATCTCTTTACTAAAATAAAGAAAAGAAATCCTATGGTCAATCAGAAAAATCTTATTCGGTAATTTTTACACGGAAGCGGATTGTCTTATTTCCTATTTTTACTGCAGCATAAACCCTTTGTGCCGAATGGCCCGCAAAAAAGTGTGAATAGCTTCTTGATTCCCCTTCCCCCGGTAGAATATCCGAAACAGTAAATGAATCACTGCTACCTGCCAGAGAAAACCGTATGTTTACAAGATGAGTATCAGTGGTTTCTTTGTTCTTTCCGTTGTTCCTGATATCCAGAACGGCAAATACTTTTCCCTCTGAAACAAAAGAAGAAAGTTTAAGGCTGTATCCGTTAAAATTATTGATACTGTACGGTTTGCGCAGCAGCGGCATAATTACCAGTGCAAACAGTAAAATCACGCCTATATCCAGAAGAATAATAAGGAGCGTTTTATTATCTTTAAAAGGCTTTGATTTTAAAGAGACTTCTGTATGCGCACGCCGCTGTCTGCTGTATTCATCTTTATTAAAATGGTAGGTAATATCACCTTTTTCTCTGTACTCTTTCTTTTCCATCATAATCCTGCCTCTTTAATGATAAGAGACAGATACGGTAGAAGTTCTTCGGAAAGAAACCAGCCTTTTTCCGCAAAACACCTTCTCCCTGCTTCCTGATGCAGAAGTGACCCGTTCACTGCCGCTTCAAAAGGAGTAATCCCCTGAGCAAGAAAGCCAGTAATAATACCGGCAAGAATATCACCTGAACCACCGGTTCCCAGTGCAGGATTCATACCGTCAATAATTCCGTATCTTCCGCCAGGAGAGGTTATATATACCACATGGGATTTAAACACAATAACAAGACCATATCGTGCTGAAAGTTCCTGAAGATAGGGAAGCGGCCCATTGAGTAATTCTTCCTTGCTTATTCCCGAGAATTCCGCGAGTTCACCGGGATGGGGTGTTATAATGAGTTTTTCCTTTCCTCCGGAGTTTTTATACTGACCATTCCCAATAAGAGAAGCAAGAACAGATATACCGTCCGCGTCTATAACTCCCGGAAGAGTTGATTCCAAAAGAGGAAGAAGATACCCGTCCCGGCCTTCCCTCCCCCACCCGGGACCAGCACAATACGAGGAAAAAACAGATAAATTTCCCACAGAAAAAGGTTTCCGCACTGGACGGACCATCACTGATGTACACTGTGAGGCTGCGGCGGAATAGAGCTCATTTTCAATATGAAGGGTAACCAGACCGGTTCTAACCCGCCCTGATGCTTTTGCGGCAAGAACTGCAGCCCCAATAAATCCGCTTGAACCGCCAAAAACAGCCGCATGGCCCCGAGAATTTTTATAGGATGTCTTTTCCATTGGAGGAAGAGAAAAATCATTAAAAGTATAGATATTCCCTTTTGAATCTTTATTCCGGAGAAGTTTTTCCGGGAAACCTGGATTGAGCAGCTTGATTTCTCCACAGTAACCCCTCCCCGCGGGGAGATAGAGAGATAATTTAGGGAGTCCCATGGTAAGAGTAACATCAGCTTTAAGGACAGGAAACTCTGATTTAAAAGTATCTCCAAGTCCGCTTGGTATATCTATTGCCGCTTTAAAAGCAGTTGAGTCATTGAGAAGAGAAATAAGAGAGGTGCTGTCACTCCTCAGCTTTCCCTGAAGGCCGGTACCGCTTATTCCATCTACAATTAAAGCGGCTTTACCGGCAAGGATAATTATTTCTTCATTATCCTCTCCCCATGTCAAACAGAATATTCCCAGTGAATGTACAATTTTTGAATGCAAAGCCGCATTCTCATGCAATAGAGACCCGGAGAAAATAACATAGACTCTTTGAGGATAAACAGCCGCAGCATGACGTGCCATAACAAGGCAGTCTCCTCCGTTATTTCCTGAACCTGCTACAAAAAGAAGCGGTTTATCCGACTTTTTTACCAAAGGTAATGCGGAAAGATACTGCCACCCCTGTATACCTGCGTTCTCCATAAGGAGTATACCCGGAATATGATAGTCCCTTCGTGCCTGGTTGTCGATAAAAGCCATTTGTTTCGAGTTAACGAGCCGTTTCATTCTTACCCTCTGTTAATTTATCACTTCGCCACCATACAATATCAACCTTTTTTTCTTTCGCCAAAAGAGCGGAGAGAAGTCCGTTTGCAGAGAGATAAAAACTACTGTAGGAGATCTGCGAGTCATCCATTTTTAAATCACTTACAGAAAGCACCGTTCCGTTTCCTGAAAGAATCAGCAGTTGAAAAACATTCATTTTTAAATGAACAATAAAGTATAATCTGCCGCCCGAATCACACCCAAGCATTTGATACACGGTATCAGCGTTATATACTGTACTTTTTGTATTACCATACGCGTCATTGGAAAGGGAAGGGATCAGGATACTTTTACTGTATTGATTTTCACGCATTGAGTACACCCATATTTTCGAATTTTCATATTCGGGAATCCCCCGTTTTGGTGAATCAGGGTCAGCAACACTTTTATAGTAGTCAACTTTCAGATACAGTGTCATTGCCGTTCTGTCCGCGGTAAGATCATCAAGAAAAGCAATGATTTTCCCTCCACCGCCGGGGACAGGAAGTTTTTTCTGGTCAATTACAGCCATTGAAAGGAGGGTTCCTTCATTGCTAAACCAAAAAACAATACGTGATTGACGGGTGCGGGTAAAAACGATTATATCACCCCTTGTGTTTATCTGAAGATGTTCAATATAAGGGAAAGGTGTCCCTCCAAGGCCTTCCTGCCCGAGATAGTCAAGAAGTTTACCTTCTTTTGAAAACCGCAGAATAATTCTGTTAAGAATTGAGCCGGTTTTCTTATCTTTTTCAACTCTTTCCGGGGAAACTTCATCATCAACAAGAAGTTCTCCGTCTCCCGTTACCTCCATCTCACCAATATTTCTAAACGGATACGGGAAGGCTCTCCGGTTGGAAACAGTCTGATTCCCGGTAACCGGTGTAAGAATAAAAGGTTCAGGATTCATTACCGGGTTATAATAAAGGTTAATAATATCACCATAGCTGGTAAATTCCATTATTTTCCCTGTATTTCCGTTACTAATATAAAAGAGGCCATTTTTCATAACAAGCCGGCTTTTTTTATTAAAGGGAATACCGGGGATCTGAATAAGATCTATCTGATCTTCAGCTTTTCCCATTGCCAGACTAAAAAGGGTTTTCTTTTCAAGCATAGCAGAAGTTTTTTCAAAACATGAACTCGTCGCAAAAACAGTAATTATGAGTATTAAAATTGATTTATACATGGTACAACAATTATATAATATACAATTAAGCTTGTACACCTACCTCTGTTTACAGTATATTAAAGAGAAGAAAAACTTATTTCAAAATAAGGAACGTAAGAATGTCTCAGAATATTATAACGGCTCTTTTAGGTTCAAAACATGAACGCGATTTGAAAGAGCTTCTACCAATACTGCACAAAATCAATGAACGGGAAATTTGGGCTATGGAACTTCCCGATGAAGCCTTCCCCGTAAAAACTGCCGAATTCAGGCAGCGGCTTACAAAGAAAGAGACGTTGGATGATCTTCTTCCTGAAGCATTTGCTCTTGCCAGAGAAGCTTCACGGAGAACCCTTGGAGAGCGTCTCTATGATGTCCAGCTTCTTGGTGCTATCGTACTGCATCAGGGAAGAATAATGGAAATGAAAACAGGTGAAGGTAAAACAGTTTCCTGCGTACCGGCGGGCTATCTGAATTCTCTTGAAGGAAAAGGAGTACACGTTGTCACGGTTAATGACTACCTTGCCGAACGTGACGCGGAGTGGATGAAACCGGTGTATGAATTTATGGGAATAAGCGTCGGAGCAGTTCTCTCCTCAATGGATAATGAAGCCCGGAAAATTGCATACGGCAGCGATATAACATACGGAACAAATAATGAATTCGGATTTGATTACCTTCGTGATAATATGGGATGGGAGCTTAACGAACGTGTTCAAAAAGATCATCACTACTGTATTATTGATGAAATAGATTCAATCCTTATTGATGAAGCAAGAACACCGCTTATCATATCAGGCCAGGCTGAAGATGACACGAAAAAATTTCAGGAAGTAAACAAACTTGTTTCATTTCTTACCGAGTCCAGTAAAAACCCTCAGACAAATGACTACGATGAAGAACCTGACGGTGATTATAAGATTGATGAAAAGGGAAAAAGAATTACTTTCACCGAAAAAGGTATGACCCGTATAGAGGAATTACTGCTGAAACATCATATTATTTCAGAATCTTTATATAATGATGAAAACTTTGAGTATGTTCATTACTTTACCCAGGCAATGAAGGCTCATCATCTTTTTCAGATTGACGTGGACTATGTGATTCAGGAAGGAAAAGTAGAGATTGTGGATGAGTTTACCGGGCGCGTTCTTCATGGGAGACGTTATTCCGAAGGGCTGCATCAGGCAATAGAAGCAAAAGAAGGAATAAAAGTAGCCCGTAGAAACCGCACTCTTGCAACAATTACCTTTCAGAATTTTTTTAGAATGTATGATAAAATCTCAGGTATGACCGGGACAGCCGACACGGAGGCGAGAGAATTTGGAAGGATATACAACCTTGATGTTATGGTTATTCCGACAAACAGGCCCCTTGCCCGTAAAGATGATAATGATGTTATTTATCTTACTGAAAAATTTAAATACACTGCAATTTGCGATGAAATTGAGCGGGTGTACAAAAAAGGACAACCGGTTCTTGTAGGAACAGTCTCCATAGAAAAATCTGAACACATTGCAAAACTCCTCTCAAAACGCGGTATAAAACACAATGTACTTAACGCCAAGAACCATGAACGTGAGGCCCACATTATTGCGGAAGCAGGGGCGAAAAGCTCAGTGACTATAGCAACAAATATGGCCGGGCGGGGAACTGATATCAAACTTGGCGGAAACCCTGAGTTCAGAACAGTTCGACGGTGTGGAACAGAAGCTACGGAAGAGGAACACCATAAAATATTCAAGCAGGAATACAGCCAATGGCAAAAAGACTATGAGAAAGTAAAAAGCTTTGGGGGTCTCTACATTCTGGGGACTGAACGTCATGAATCAAGACGAATTGACAACCAGCTTCGAGGTCGTTCGGGAAGACAGGGAGACCCCGGACAATCGCGGTTTTTTCTTTCGCTCGATGATGATCTCATGAGACTTTTTGCCCGGGACAACTTAAAATCGCTCATGGCGCGGGCAGGAATGAATACCGGAGAACCTCTTCATCATTCCCTCATTAACAAGGCTATTGAACGTGCACAGGGAAAAGTAGAAGAACGAAACTTTGAAATACGTAAACACCTGCTGGAATATGATGATGTACTGAATGAACAGAGAACCTTTATTTATGAACAACGAAATTATATACTCGCTGATAAACACCTGTATAAGCGTGTACTTAACGCGGTTAAAGAAATTGTCACGGAACTTGTCGATGACTTTTTTGAAACAAAAGAAGATTATCGAAAAGCTGCTGATGTTCTTTCAAGCGGTCTGAAAGAAAACTTTATTTATTTCATGGATCTTTCCTGGGAAAATTTAAAAGAGCTGGGAGAAGAAAAAGTAATAGAAAACATTTTTTCCGACTTAAAAATAATTCTGGAAAATAAAATAGAACAGGTTGGTGAAATACAATTTAATGATTTTATAAAATTTCAATATCTTAAAAATATTGATAACCGCTGGCAGGAACACCTCGAAACACTTGAGGCTTTGAGAGAAGCGGTTTATTTGCGTTCATACGGCCAGAAGAATCCACTTCTTGAATATAAACTGGAAGGCTTTGATATTTTTGACAAACTTATTCTGGATATTAAAACAAATATTGCCAGAATGATAATGAAAGTTCAGATATCAGAGTCCCCCTCCCGACAATACTCAAACAGAACCCAGCGTAGAGCTACGGCAAGCCACAACGATATGAGCCAGTTCTCCCGGACGGGGAATCACCAGGCGGAGGGTTCAAAACCTGAGGGAGCCCAGGTTACGAGATCATTCCCGAAAGTAGGGAGAAATGATCCCTGCCCCTGCGGCAGCGGGAAAAAATATAAGTATTGCCATGGGAGATAGGGAAGGAAACAGGGGGAAAGGAGAAGGGAGAACGGAAGAATTCCGGTTTTCCTACGGGTTTTGATTTTCCTGTCTCCGGTCTCCTGCTTATCTGTAAAGATACCCGGAGAGGGGATTTACCGGTACATGATTCTTGTAAATTGAAAAATGAAGATGAGGGCCGGTACTTCTTCCTGTTGTACCCATGAGCCCTATTTTCTGTCCCTGTGCAACTCTCTGTCCCTTCCTTACAAGAATAGCGCTTAAGTGACCATACAGTGACTGATAGCCTCTCGCGTGGCGTAAAACAATATAATTACCATATCCCTGAGGATGGCTGCCTATAACAACGACAGTACCCGCCATTGTTGCACGAACGGGAGTTCCTATTCTGTTTGCAAGATCAATACCGTAATGGAACCTTCGTGTACCGGTAAAGGGGTCGATACGATACCCGAAAGGGGAGGTCAATACTCCGTGTGTGGGATACAGGAACAATGTTCCTGTTGCTTTTTTATACTCATAATCACTTATTTGAGCGCCGGGGATAAAGATACTTCTGCCAGGCTCCACAATTTCACTGACAAGATCGTTCGCATCAAGTATTGCATTCAGGGGAACGCCATATTGTCTGGAAATTTTCTCAAGACTGTCCCCTCTTTTTATTATGTAGGGAACTCCATCTATATCCGGTATATTGAGAGCCGCTCCCGGTTTTAGCCTGCGCACATTCTCAATTTTGTTAAAACTAATGAGTGTTCCCACATCAAGATGATACTTTTTTGCTATTCCGGAAAGAGTATCTCCGTGTCTGATAACATACGAAAGTGTTTTAACAACAGGAGTGATTGCACCCGCAATGTCATTAATATTGCCTGACCCCTGGCCATTATACTCCACCGTTGCGTATGACAGCAGAAAATCGGTTATCTCACCTGAATTTTCCGGTAAAGAAACTTTAATGCTCCTCATTGACACATACGGAAGCAGGAACACCACAGCAGCAGCACAAAACAGGCTGATAGCTGTCAGTATTATTCCAGACATCAAACTCAATCCCGGCCATCGTTTTCCTCTGGCGGTGACAGGCTTTTTACCGGCAACCAATACTCCACCTAATTTCTTACGTTTTCGTACATTGTTTACAAGCATTAAGTGAGGAGTTTTATCGATTGCTAATTTTCTCTTTGTTCCCGAAGTATGCATTGTTGTGTTCATAATGTAATTTACATATCGACAATTTTCACACTTCATATTACTATTATTTCATCTAAGAGAAAACCGGGAGATTGCGTGCCTGCCAAAAAAACTCGATTTGTTTTTTTTACCATTATTACTATTTCCTTCGTAATTATAATTATTTTCCGTTATTTTCAGATAATGATATTCACTCCATCCGACAGCAGTCGGCACCTTTCACAAAAGCCTCTGGTTGAGAGGGGGCCTATTCTTGATAGAAACGGCAGAATTCTGGCAATTCAAACTCGTCTTAATTCTGTCACAGCCTGGATACCGACAATTGCAAATAAAGAAAAAACAGCAAAAGAGCTTGCATCAATACTCGATGTTGATGGTAAAAAACTTCTTGTAACACTCAATTCTCACACAGGTTTTGTGTATATTAAGAGAAAAATAACTCCCACACAAAGCAAAGATATCAAAGAACGTATTGACAGGGGTGTTCTGCCCGGAATTTCACTGGAACCTGAATATGGCCGTAATTACCCTGAAAAAGAGCTTACCGGTCATCTTACAGGATTTACCGGTACTGACAATATTGGCCTTGACGGGCTTGAACTATCATATAATGATATTTTATCTCCAAAAAATCCCGCGATTAATGGTATTATTTATGGGAATCAGCTCTTTTTAACCATTGATCTTACACTTCAATACTTCACTGAGAAATTAGCAAGGGAGGCGTTCAGGAAATACCGGGCGGACGGTGTAATGATTCTCATGATGGACGCAAAAAACGGTGATATCCTCAGCTATGCATCTATTCCTGAATTCGACCCTAACAATTTCACCACAGCAACAAAGAAAGAGAAAGAAAACAGACCGGTTACCTTTGCCTATGAACCGGGATCTGTTTTTAAAATATTCAGTCTCTCTTCTATGATGGAAATTGGCGGCATAACTCAAAACAGCCATTTCTTCTGTAACGGAGAATATAAAAGGAAATTCCCCGACGAAACGGTAGTAATTCATTGTCTGGGTGTTCACGGGGATGTTACTCCGCAAAAAATTATTGAATATTCCTGCAACGCGGGGGCCGCTTATGCATCGGATACTGTTTCTATCCTTGATTTCTACCTGAAATTAAAAGATTTCGGTTTTGGCTCCCGCACTGGAATACCCTTTCCGGGAGAAACCACCGGACTTCTTAAAAAACCGGAATTCTGGTCCGGGAGGACAAAACCGACGATAGCCATCGGACAGGAAATTTCAGTATCCGCAATTCAGATGATAACAGCTGCCACAGTCCTTGCCAATAAAGGAATACTTCTCCAGCCCCACATTATAAAAAAAATTGTTTCTCCGGAGGGGAAACTCATAAAAGAGTTTGAAAGGACACCCGTACGTAATGTTGTCAGCCCTTCAACCGCCGAATCAATACTTCTTGATATGGAGACTGCGACCCTGCCCCGGGGCACTGCCCGTAGGTTACGAATAAAAGGCTTAAGAATATCGGCAAAGACTGGAACAGCACAAAAAATTGACCCTAAAACAAAGAAATATTCAAAAAACGCGTTTGTTTCATCTACCATGGCTATTTTCCCAACGAACAACCCACAGGTCATTATATATGCTGTTATCGACACTCCCCGGGGCAAGGAATATTATGGAGGCAGAATTGTAGCTCCAATGGTAAAAAAACTCATTGAAAAAGCTGTTCCTCTGTTAGGGATAAAAAAATCAACTGATATTACTATTGTACATTCCAAAGACGTAAAAATAAATTTACCCAAAAAGTTAATCGTAGGTAATACGATGCCTGATTTAAAGGGTTTATCCAAAAGGCAGCTTCTTCCTCTTTTCTCTCTAAAAGGCGTATCTGTTACCATACACGGTGAAGGGTGGGTCTCATCGCAAAGGCCTGCCCCTGGTACAAAAATCTCAAAAGGGATGCGGATAGATCTGATTTTACAATGAAATTTTTTAATATAAACAGTAAGCTCCTGGGGGATCTGGATCCTGATCTAAGGGAAAAAATATCAAACACACGATTACATGATGATTCTTTCGATATTATACCGTTGGCATCAGGGTATCCAACCGCAAGTATACAGGGTAAGTTTATACATTCCAGCAGAAACCCGGTTCGCGAAGCAAAAAATATAATTACCTCAAAAATCAAAAAGAGAACCTCTGTTTGTATTATGGAAGGATTCGGCCTTGGTTATTACGCTGAAGAAGCATTAAAACTATCATCCACCATACTGGTCATCGTCGTGGAACCGTCTCCGGCACGATTTAAAAAAGCTCTCAAAACAAGAGATTTTTCAAAACTGTTCTCCTCTTCACGAATTATGATTCTCCTTGGCAAGAAGGCAAAACGCATTTCCCCTCTGCTGGCATCTTTACCACCCGGTGATATTGCTCTTGTTCGGAACAGGGCTCTTTACACTGTTGATACTTCCTACTATTCAGAAATAGAGAGGGATATCAATCGTTTTATAGCACGAAAAGAGGTGAATGAAACCACACTGCAACGCTTTGGGCACATATGGATTCGAAATTTTATCAATAATATGGCAGTTATTCCCGAATCACGCGATCTAAGGATCCTTGAAAATGTATTTTCAAACATACCTGTTTTACTCCTTGTGGCAGGCCCCTCTCTTACTGATTTACTTCCTCATCTTTCCGAACTGCAAAAGAGATGCGTAATTGTTGCCGTTGATACAGTCAGCAAAGCTCTGGACCAGATTGGAATTGTTCCCGATTTTCTTGTTGTCATTGACCCCCAGTACTGGAATGCCAGGCACCTGGACAGAATTGACCTTGAGAAAACAATACTTATCTCAGAATCATCAACCTATCCATCAGTATTTAGAAGAAATCATTTAAAACTTTATTTTTCAGGTTCACTTTTCCCGCTGGGCCGGTTCTTTGAAAATTTTACCGGTACCCGCAAAAAACTTGGGGCCGGAGGTTCGGTTTCCACTTCCGCCTGGGATTTCTGCCACTTTTTGACTGCCGGGCCTGTTTACTGCGCGGGACTTGATCTGGGATTCCCCGAAAAAGAAACTCATTACAAAGGCAGTTTCTTTGAAGAACGCGTACACATCCTTTCTTCCCGCACTGCCCCTGCTGAAACTCAGGCTTTTTACGCATTACATAGCGCATATCCTTTCCCCGTTGAAAACAACAGAGGAACAACGACTCTTACTGATCAGCGGTTGATAGTATACAAACAGTGGTTCGAAGAAAAAATTGAACAGTCGCAAGAGCGTACAACGTTTAATCTTTCTCCGGAAGGAGTTAAGATTAACGGCATGCCGTATACAGACATGAAAGTGCTCTTTTCTTTTCCGGATACACGAAAAATAATTACAAAACAGCTGGGCCTGCTCTCCCCTTCTTCAGAAAGGGAGAAAAAGCAGCTTACCCGAGACCTTCTGACGGGAACGCAGGTACTTATTGAAGAGCTAACAAACTTAAGCAGTATAACAAAAAAATGCGTTGAAGTAATTGAGACATACCTTCGCGAACCGGACACACTGCCCTATGCAAAAGCGCTCACGCTGCTTGAAACGTATGACAGAGAAATACTTACATTAAAGGGTAATACTATAACAGGGTTTCTTATTCAGCCGCTCATCCGGGATATTACCGGAAATGAATTGAGCGACCCTTTCCTTGATTCAAAAAAACTCTATTCGGAAATTAAAAAAGCCTCGGATTTCCACCTGAAATTACTTAATTTATACGTAAAAAACAATAAAGTATCCTCAAAATAAACCGAGTTTATATGTATACGGACTAATAAAATTGGTCTTAATATATTATCTAAAACGGTGTGCGCATAACGTCCAGGCACACCGTTTTTTTATGTATAAATACTTATCCTGTAAGGATTTATTTTGCGTGTATCCAATTTTACAGCCAATTCAATTGCCTTCCGGATCAATTGGAATAGTATCAAAATAACCTTTAATCATCCAGGTTGCCTGTTCTTGAGGGTAAAGGAGCTCCAAAAAGACATATACATCAGGTAATAGAGCATCAATTGTGATATATTTGTCAAAAAGGAAGTCGATTCAAGATCTGAAAAACCGTCTATAAATATGTGACAAAACGTTGATGTTAATCCATAACTGTATACACTTTGTCACATCAAGAACATTAGTTATTGATGAAAAAGGATGATAAAATCTACCACATATTACTTGTTTTGTGGTCGATCTTATCATATAATGACTTATGGAGCAAAACACCAGAAGTAGAATAGAAGAGTATCTTGAAGTTCATGATGGTATCGTTCGTACCTCAGTCTTTCAAGGTAACGGGTTTCATAATTCCTATCTAACAGAACTGGTCGAAGAAGGATATCTTATCCGAATAAAAGCTGGTCTGTACCTCATGGAGGATAAACAAAGCGTATCAGGTTTCTATGAAATACAACTTGCCCTCCCATCTGCCGTGATCTGTCTCGCTTCGGCTCTGGCAATTTATGAACTGACAACATATGAACCTCCATCAGTACATATTGCTATTCCCAGAGACGACAAAACTATCCCCCCTGAATATCCACCTGTCAGGAAGTTCTCCTTTGGAATCACCAGATATACCCTTGGGATTACCAAGGTTGAAGTTGAAGGCAGAGACATTGCTATGTATGACCGGGAGAAAACAATTTGTGACTGTATTCGATATCGCCGGGTACTTGGTCAGGACATAGTGAATGAAGCTGTCCGGAATTATCTGAGCAGCAGAGAAATCAACATTGACAGGTTGATCGAGTACTCACGAGTCCTTAAATCCGAGGGGCCTGTTCAGACCCATCTGAGACTTATGTCATGACAAACATAGCAGCATCAATAAGAGCGAAACTGCTTAATATGGCGAAGAAAGAACGTATACCCTTCCAGCGGATTCTGACACTTTACAAACAGGAAGGCATACTGCATCGCATTGTGATGACGCAGTATAGTAAAGAAGTAGTCCTAAAAGGCGGGCTACTTTTCTATCAACTACAGGGATTTATAGCCAGACCTACAAAGGACATCGATCTTTTAGGATTGGCTATAAGCAGTTCGGAAACAATACTGCAGGAAATCCTCACTGAAGCCTGTACAATAGATATTGAGGACGGACTTCGGTTTGATTCGTCATCTATTGAAGTAAGACCTATCACTGGTCAGACGGAGCATGGGGGAGTTAGAGCCTGGATAACAGCGTATCTCGACAATACACGAACCAGACTTCAGATAGATATGGGATTTGGTGATGTTATCACCGGCGGTCCCGTGAACAGACCCTATAGAACTCTTCTCGGAAATCGTTCCTTCTCAATCCAGACCTATTCAGATGAAACAGTAGCTGCTGAGAAGCTTGAAGCTCTGGTTTCCCGAGGAACTGTGAACAGCCGTTATAAAGATCTCTATGATCTTTATGAGCTTCTTATCGTAGCCAAATTGACTGATGATAGTGTAATAACAGCGGCGTGCAACACATTCAACAACCGAAACACAGCACTACCTGAATTGCCAGAGAGTCTGTCGGAACTTTATTGGTCATCTACATCCTTTGAAGCAGATTGGAATCGCTATCTGGGGCGCATTAAAGCCTCCGGACCAGATCATGTTCAATTAATAAAGGTTCTGCTGCCTAAAATACAAAGTGTCTATAAATCGATCAGAGCCAGGAGCAGCTGAATACTTCTGTAGCCAGTTTTGTAGCTAATTCACCATGCAAATAACGACATTCAACCACAATCAACAAAAGATTACTAAAACAGACAGGCACACCGTTTTTTTATGTCTAAATGCTTATCCCGCAATCTTCAACAAATTGAACACCAGCTTAGCAAAGGCTTCTGATTTCACAGGATCAAACAAAAGCTGTATTTTCATATTCTGGTGGACTTCGCTGCTGTCGATTATAAGATTAGGATCGGATACATCTGTAAGTTCTGCAGTTTGATAGTAAGGTTGAAAGGATTCAAGGATATCGTCCGGATCATTAAAGAAATCCAGGATAAAAGTGCCCCGTTCCGCTTTCCCCGGATAGATACGATTCAACCGGGACAGAGTTTGAACACACTCTACCCCGCCGAGTTTTTTATCTACATACATTGCACATAACTTTGGCTGATCAAAGCCGGTCTGGAATTTATTGGCAACTATCATTACCTGATAATCGTCCGAATCAAAGGCTTTACGCATGTCACGGCCTTTAAGATCCGGGTTCATATTGTTTTCAGTAAACTTCTTATCAATAAGTGCCTGTGCATTAGGGTCACTCTCTGTAAATTCAACTTCACCTGAAAATGCCACCATTGCATGTATTTTTTTATAGCCTTTCTCTGTTATGTATTTATCAAATCCCAGTTTATAACGAACTGCTTCCTTTCTGGAACTGGTTACAACCATGGCTTTTGCATGGCCACTTAACATTCCCATCACATTATCTCTAAAATGCTCGATTATTACCTGAACTTTCTGCGCAATATTATAGTCATGCAGGCGAACCCATTGGTTTAGTTTGACTCTGGCTCTTTTACTTTCAACTTCCTGATCAGATTCCTCTATTTTCAAAGCAAGATTATAGGCTACCTTATAGTTGGTGTAGTTCTTTAATATATCCAGAATAAAACCTTCCTCAATAGCCTGACGCATGCTGTAGACATGAAATGAAACCGGCTTGTTGGTTTTTGAAGGAGCATCATCCGGATTCGGCAGGCGCCCGAAGAGTTCCAGAGTTTTTGTTTTGGGTGTTGCAGTAAAGGCAAAGAAGCTGAGGTTTTTATTCGCCCTGCGGGAAGCAACTGCAGCATCCAGAATATCATCCGGACTAAGATCTTCATTATCCTGACCATCAATCATAAGAACTTCTTTTAACTGTCTTGCAGTAGATCCTGTTTGTGAGGAGTGGGCTTCGTCCGCAATTATTGCATAACATCTTTCTTTCAGACTTACATTATTCTCTATTGTCTTCAGGACGAAGGGGAAGGTCTGAATTGTTACTATAATAATAGGCTGAGAACTCGTAAGAGCTGCTGCAAGTTTTTCCGACTTGGAACCGTCACCCTCATCTCTGTTAATTCGTCCAACCACTCCATCGGTATGTTCAAACTGGGAAATGGTATCCTGCAGCTGGGCATCCAGAATGTTTCTGTCAGTTACAATAATAACCGAGTTAAAAAGTTTGTTGCCTGTCTCATTATAAAGGGAAGATAGCTGATGAGCTGTCCAGGCAATGGAATTGGATTTTCCGGAACCTGCACTGTGCTG
>CAYSXD010000009.1:0-23196 GCA_964434925.1 uncultured Spirochaetaceae bacterium | reverse complement strand
GCGAATTAAATACTCCATTTCCGGTCATGTGCATTACAGAAAGAAAATAAAAAAAGATGGAACCCTTTTTATAAGCAGCTGTCTGGGATACCGGACAGACTGGCAGAATAATGACGACCCGTTTACCGAAGTTCAAAAAGCCGTAACTATTATTGAGATTTAACAAAAACACATTGTAGAATCAAATTTGAAACCGTAGGGGCAGGTTTGAAACCTGCCCCTACGGTGGTACGATACGTAATTACAATCTGTACATTAATTATTTGTTGCTTGGGACAACTTTTTCTACAAGAACCTTTTTACCATTCTCTATCTTAAAGAGGAAAAGAGGTTTATCCTGCGGAACACCGTTTTTGTTCGACCAGTTAAACATCAACCCTTTAAAATTCTGGATATTATTACAGTAATCCCGGATTTTAATTCTTTCTTCTTTCAGCTTTGCCGGATCCCCTGTTATTCCTGTGTTTTCGATTGCTTGTTTAATCATGTAAACAGCATCATAATAATTCGGTGAAAGACTGAAGGGCTCCATCCCGTTATGGTCAGCCATAAAAGCTTTACGGAACGCCTGCCATCTTTTTGTATTAAGATTGGGATCCACGTAGTTGTAGAGCATAACACCATTAAGATTTTTTCCACCGGTGGTGTAAAGAGCACCGTCATCGGCACTGGAAAAAACAAGAAGCTTCGAATTATCTTTCCAGCCCCTGCTCTGCAGTTCAAGAATCAGCTTTGCAACTTTTTCCGCATTACAGACAAAAATAATACCATCGGGATTTTCTGCCAAAGCTTTTACAACAAGAGGTCCAAACGTAACTGCGTCAGAAGGTACATCTATCTGCTTGAGAACATTAACTCCTGCTTTTTTAAGGCCTATTACATGTGCTTTTGCCATTCCCGGCCATGCACCGTAATTTTCAACAAACTGAACAACATTTTTCATATCCGGATTCTTATTTGCCCATGCTGTTACAACAGGAGGAAGTTTTTCCTCTGTAGGTGAAAACCAGGAAATTGCCCAGGGAAAAAACTTTGCCGCATATTCATAGGATGTTGTCGCGGTAAAACAATAGAGTCCGCTTCTCACCGCAATTGGAACAGCAGCAAGAATAACCGGCTCCGGAACAGGTCCTAAAACAACAAGAGCTTTCTTTGTGAGTTTTGCCATTTCAACAGTACCTGTTTCCGGGCTCATCGCCGTATCGATACCGGTAACTTTTACCGGAATACCGTTAATTCCACCTGCCTGATTAATTTCCCAGGCTGCTCGCTCAGCTCCCCATTCCAGATACTCACCAATGCTTGCAATTGGTCCTGTTAAACAATTCAGAAAAGGGATTTCCCATTCTGTCATTTTAAAACTGCTTTTCACCGGTTCTGCTTTCTTAGCAGGTTTTTCTTTTGTACCATTAGCAAAAACAAAGGCACCTAAAACCAGCAAAAGAATCATTGTAGCTACTACTCTTTTCATATACTCTCCTTCTATTTTTTTTCTCCATCACAGGGAGAATTTTAAACCCTTTTTATCAGTTTAAAAAAACCGTATCTAATTTTTGCAATAAACTGTCTTGTAATAGCTCCTTCAGGACGCAGGAGGAGTATAACAATAAGAAGTATCCCATAAATAATCTGCCGCCACGAAGCCACCGCTGCTGGAAGAAGGAGCGGAGCTCCCCAGAGAATTGGAGCAGCAATAAGCGGACCCCACATTGTTGTATACCCCCCAAGAAATAGCATTGTCATTGTTGTACCTATTATAGGAAAGGTGAAGAAATCGGGAAACAGGCTATTCATAATAAACCCGTACAAAACTCCTGTAGCACCTCCAATTGCTCCAGCCCACGTCTGAAGAAACATACCCAGATGTTTTGTATTCACACCGAAGGATGTTGCCAGCTCCCGCTGGATAAAAATCGCGGACGATGCTCTGCCTAATCGTGAATGATCAAACCGATATATAAAAAAACCGGTAGCCAGAATAAAAAGATACGCGTACAGCAAAACATGCTTTACCAGCGGTATCCCGAACATCCCCATAGTACTGCCAACTGCATTCCAGTTTTCTATCGCTGTCTTCGTAATATAAATAAAAGTAAACCCGACAATAACTACAGCAAACGTAGGAGCGTCACCAATAGCAATAGAGACAATAAACGAAACAAGAGCACCAATAAGAAATCCAGCGGCAAAAACAGCCAGAAAGGGCCAATGCCAGTTTATGGCTGCATAACCGCCAAAGTAACCGCCTATTGCCATATTTGCCACCACCATGAAATGAAGATGCGCAACCCTGTACGGTAAATAAAGGGCCCAGGTCATTAATATATAGACGGCAGTAATAGCTAAAAAATAGTATAATGGTAAAGACAATTTATATCCTCCTGATTATCCGTCTCTATAGTTTCATTCCAAATATACCTCTCGGCTTTATAAGAATGGCAAGAAGCATCACGATAAAGGCAATCGAATTGGACCAGGTTCCGGACCAGTACCCCTGAACAAGGGCCTCGAGAATTCCCAGAAGGATTCCGATAATTAATCCACCTTTTAAGTTTCCCATTCCTGCTATTATTGAAACAGCCAGAACCTTGTGTCCCAGCTGATCTCCCAGACCCGGTGAAGCTGAACCAAGAAGGATTGCCATTGAAACGGCAGAAACACCTCCCAGTAATCCGGTAAGAGCATAGCTCTGCAGCCCTGTTTTAAGAATCGGAATACCCACCAGTTTTGCTCCGTTTGGATCTTCCGCAATAGCCCTGAAAGCTCTCCCCGCCCGAGTTTTATAAAGTATCAGAAATAGTCCAAGCACAAAAAGAATTCCCATGGACAGGGATAAAACTGCGCCTCTGGACATACTTATTATACCCACTTTTATTAAAGCTTCATGTCCTCTGCCTGTTAGACTGTCAGGAAAAGCAATAGGGAAACCACTGTTCACACTATGGGAGAGAAAATCTGTTATGATCATACCTATACCCATGGATAATACCATAGTTGAATTAATATCCACTTCTCCCCGTTTTTTCATTATTCGCTGAAACATCGGAGCAGTCATAATATTCAAAATAATTGCGGAACCAATTCCTGCAAGAACACCCAATAGTATATTATTACCAGTCAGACCAAGTACTACCCATGAAATATACATGGAGAAAACGACAACTATGGGGAACGAAAAGTGTATTATCATAGCGACAAGGAGAAGAAGATTAAATCCGGTAACAAGTAGGACATAGATACTTCCAAGAGAGATGCCGTTTATTATTTGAGCCAAAAATACTTCCATGCTACGCTCCCAGATAGGCTTTTCGAATAGCTGAATTATTCAATAGTTCTTCTGAAGTACCATCTAAAATGATATTTCCTGTTTCCAGAACATATCCTCTGTGAGCAAGCTTCAAAGCTTTATTGACATTCTGTTCAGACAATAGTATTGAATAACCCTCTTTATTCAAATTATTCAAAATAGAAAATATATCATTAACAATTTTTGGTGCCAACCCAATGGAAGGCTCATCCACCATAATCATCTCGGGATCAGACATGAGAGCCCGAGCTATAGACAACATCTGCCGTTCTCCACCGCTTAATGTCCGTGCTATCTGATTCCTTCGCTCTCCAAGAATGGGAAACAGTTCAAAAACATAGCCCATTTTACTCTTCGCATTTTTCAGATTGTGATGCGCACCGAGAAGAAGATTATCCAGAACAGACATAGTCGAAAAAACCCCTCTTCCTTCGGGAACAAGAAAAATTCCCGAACGTACTATTTTATCAGAGGAAAGATTGGTAATATTTTTATTGTTAAAAAAAACAGATCCTTTTTTTGTCTGATTAACACCAAGAATCGTTTCCATAATTGTAGATTTTCCTGCACCGTTGGAACCAACAAGAACAACAATTTCTCCCTTTTTCACTTCAAGACTTACCCCTTTAAGGGCTTGTACATGGCCATAGGAAACAAAAATATTATCAACTTTGAGTATTATATCACCGGTCTTATTCATCTCCAAGATACGCCTCCAGGACCTTTGGATCTTTCTGTATTTCACCGGGAGTGCCTTCACATATTTTTGCACCAAAGTTCAGTACAGTAACCCACTCCGCACTGTTCATAAGCATCTTCATATCATGGCTTACAACAACGGGTGTTATCCCACTGTCCCTCAATTTACCAATAAGATAACCAACCTGTTCCGTCTCAGCCGGGCCCATACCGGATGCCGGTTCATCGAGAAGCAGTATTTTCGGATTGGAAACCGCTGCCCTTGCTATCTGGACAAATTGCCGTTC
Source organism: uncultured Spirochaetaceae bacterium (assembly GCA_964434925.1). GTDB lineage: Bacteria > Spirochaetota > Spirochaetia > B11-G9 > B11-G9 > S145-15. Next base: position 18,903 of record CAYSXD010000009.1, on the reverse strand, counting down.
AGCCCAGACAAGATCACTGGCCCACCGATTGGCAGCTTTATCCATTTCAACCATTTTTAATATATCCAGCGATCGTTTTCGTAACTCACTCTCCATACTTGACCTGGTAAAGGGGAGCCTGAAAAAGGTATCTCTAATATCCTTCTTTGAAAAATCATAGATGCCACTCATAACATTCTCTATTACCGTAAGAGAAGGAACAAGTTTTCCCGCCTGGAAAGTCCTGCGTATTCCCAGATTCGCGATAGAACTGGGTGTATATCCCGAAATTTCTTCTTTATCGAAAAATATTTTTCCATCGGTTAACGGGAGCAGCCCCGTTATACAGTTAAACAACGTTGTTTTTCCCGAACCGTTCGGCCCGATGATCCCATGAACGCGCCCTTCCTGAATGGTAAAACTCACTTTATCAAGAGCCTTCAGCCCTCCGAAATGTTTACTGACTTTCCGTATGGATAACATTAACGATCCTCTTGAAGTATTTGGAAATCTTACTTTATGGTAGATTATTACATATGTCAAGAAAATTATATTCGGATAATTGAATGAAAGGTGACAAAAAGTTTATTTCCTCTGGTTTTTTATGCTATAACTGAATATTATACACTAGGGGAATATATATGAATAAAAATGAAAAAAGAATTTTAACATTTGCAAGTATGAGCCATTTTATTACACATTTTTATATGCTGATATTCCCGGTACTCATTCTACCGTTAAGCAGAGACTTGAATATGCCCCTGGATAAAGTTATTGGCATGAGCTTTCTGATGTATCTGTTATACGGGCTTGCCGCAATTCCCTGGGGTATAGTAAGTGATTATACCAGCCCCCACCTTATTATGAGTATAGGTATTATCCTCTCCGGAGGAGGACTTATCTTTTCCGGACTTTTTGCTACACAGACCACACTTCCCTTTACTCTGGCACTGGTTGGACTCGGCTGTGCAGCGTATCACCCTTCAGGTCTGGCTCTTATTTCAAAAGGAATTAAGGAACGGGGAAAGGGTCTTGGGGTTAATGGCATGTTTGGTAATCTGGGTATGGCGGCAGCTCCTTTTACAGCGGGTATTCTTAATTATTTATTCGGCTGGCATGTAACACTTTCCCTCTTCGGCATAGTTGGTATTCTTACCGGGATGGTCAGCTTTTTTGTACCGTTTTCTGTCCCCCGACAGGGTGATCTTCAGGAAGGAGTAAGTGTCCGGGGTAAAGATGTACTTACTTTGTTTCTTATACTTTGCAGTGTTGTTATCTTTTCAGGGCTCATGTACCGCACGTATACTCTCGTCTTTCCCTCATGGATAGAAATGAAATTAAAAGATTTTTTTACTACCCTGTCTCAAAGCATCTCTAAGGGAGGCAGTACACTCCTTCAGGCAAAAACAGACACTCTCATTGCTTCACTTATCACGGGAGCGGCGTATATAATCGGTATGTTTGGGCAATTAACCGGAGGACGTATTGCGGACCGTGCAGACCTGCGTACAGCATACCTGCTATTCTATCTTTTTGCTTTGCCTTTTCTTCTTTTGGCACTTATTGCACATGGGTGGTTAACACTTTTGTTCGCAGGTATATTTATTTTCTTTGCCATGGGCATGCAGCCTGTTGAAAATAGTTTGTACGCAATGCTTACTCCCTCCCGATGGCGTTCCATCGGATATGGTATTAAGTTTACTCTCACCTTCGGTATTGGCTCTCTTTCTGTGTTTATTGTCAAACAAGTCGAACCACTCCGGGGATTAAACGGCATTATTCTGCTTGCGGCTGCCTACCTTGGAATGACAATTATTCTTGCTTCGATCTTGAGGTTTGTAAAAAGGAACGATAGAATACGTCATTCCTGATGTATGGAGAGTATAGTGAAATTTGAGACCGCTGATGATGCCTTTGACTATATAGGCACCTTTATGAATTTTGAACGTTCAAGAAAACAGACAATACGGGATTACCGGCTGGACAGGATGAGAAAGCTCCTCAGTCACTTCGGTAATCCCCAGAATGATATTAATATCATTCATATTGCCGGCTCAAAAGGGAAAGGTTCTACCGGCGTTTTGGCAGCAGCCTCTTTGAGCGCGATGGGATTAAAAACAGGGCTGTATACCTCCCCGCATATTGTTACCTACAGGGAGAGAATTACCCTTGCCGGTCAATTTTTTCCTGACGAAGTTTACATCAGGACAGTTGAAAGAATAGCAGAAAATATCGAATCATTTAAAATCAACAGCGAAACAGGTAGCAGCGAAGCAACAACGTTCGAACTTTTAACCCTTATGGCTTTCCTTATTTTTAAAGAATCAGGTTGTTCCTGGTCTGTTATTGAAACAGGTATTGGAGGAAGACTCGACGCTACGAATGTTGTCTTTCCAAAGGCTGTTATTATTACAAGGATAGAAAAGGAACATACGGATATTCTTGGAAATACCATACAGAAAATCGCCGCGGAAAAAGCAGGCATAATTAAAAATAATGTTCCTGTTTTCTCAGGATATCAGAGTAAAGAAGTTCTAACCGTTTTACGGGAGAAAGCAAACATTCTCTCAACACCGTTTATTACCCTCGATAGCGAATTCTCCTCCATAACAGCAGCTGTATCCCGTTCACAGACAACTGTCAGCTGCCTGACAAAGGATAATAAAACACTGAATTTTTCACTTCAACTTATTGGAAATGTTCAGGCGGAAAATGCGGCCCTCGCATGGATGTGTCTGAACTATCTCAAAGAATTGATAACACCGGATAGAGATAGTGCAGCAATAGCAAAAAAAATTGCTGAAGGTTTTAGGAAAGCAACGCTTCCCGGCCGCTTTGAAATAATTGGAACAACACCATCGTTTATTTTCGACGGGGCCCATACCACTGAATCAGTTAAGCGTGTTGTAGAATCCTACAGAGAAATTTTCGGTAACAAAGGTATACTTATTTTCGGTTCCGTTGCCGGAAAGGACAGCCGGGGTATGGCTGAAATACTAACTTCGTTGTTTACCCATATTATTATCTCTACACCCGGTACCTTTAAAGAAAGTAATCCTGAAGATGTATTTAATATATTTAAAAATTTCAGATCGGATATAATATTGGAGAAAGATCCTGATAAAGCTGTCAGGGAAGCCCATCGTCTGTCCGTACCAGACAACCTTCCTATTCTGGTAACAGGATCATTCTATATGGCAGGAGAGATCCGTACATTGGTTGTAAAGGATCGACAAGAGAGGTAAACTTACAGGTATGTATTCTGAACGATTTAAAAAGCTAATCCCGTATACTCCCGGAGAACAACCACAAAACAGAAAGTATATTAAACTTAATACAAATGAAAATCCCTTTCCGCCTTCTTCCAAAATAAATGACTATCTTAAATCTGTCGATATTTCAAGATTACAGCTCTATCCTGATCCAACTGCTTTTAAATTAAGGGAAGCAATTGGTAACTACTACTCTGTTTCCGCTTCCAATATATTTGTCGGAAACGGTTCTGATGAGGTTCTTTCCCTTTGTTTCTCTGCTTTTTTCAATAATGCCGAAGGACCTGTTCTTTTTCCTGAATATACGTACAGCTTTTATCCTGTGTACTGCAGCTACTATTCTCTTAACTATACAAGAGTTCCTGTTAAAAAGGATTTTTCTCTTTCGGTTGACTTATTTCTCACTTCACCTGCCTATACAGGTATTATTTTTCCCAATCCGAATGCTCCGACTGGAATCGGGTTAGAACAGCAGGAGATACTAAAGCTGATGGATTCGGTACGTGAAGATGTAGTGGTTATTATAGATGAAGCGTATATCGACTTTGGAGGGACCTCTTCCATTCCGCTGATACAAAAGTTTGATAATCTTCTTATTGTCCAGACTTTTTCAAAAAGCAGAGCTCTTGCAGGTTCAAGGATTGGATTCGCGGTTGGTAATAAAAACCTCATTGAAGCACTTACCACCGTTAAAGATTCTTTCAATTCCTATCCTCTGGATTTCATTTCCCAGAAACTGGGAGAGATAGCCGTATCCGATACAGCACACTTCCGGGATATTACAGAGCGGATAATAAAAAACAGAGAGTATACTTCATTTGAATTCAAACGTCTTGGCTGGGAAGTCCTTCCCAGCCAGGCAAACTTTATTTTTACCCGTAAAAAGGGAATAGCAGGCAAAGATGTCTATGATGCTTTAAAAGAAAAAGGGATCCTCGTCCGACATTTTAATCAAGCCGGTATTGAAGATTTTATACGCATTACCATAGGAAAAAGGGATGATATGGAATTTTTACTTGATTGTGCAGAGGATTTAAAATGAAGGAATATTCAGGCGGACGATTACAGATAACAACAGGCGATATTACCCGGATTACGGTTGATGCGATTGTCAACGCCGCCAATTCCTCCCTTCTCGGGGGTGGTGGTGTTGATGGAGCAATTCATTCTGCCGGCGGACCGGAAATCCTTGCTGAATGTCGACTGATACGACAGCGCACCCATCCCAAAGGACTTCCGGCCGGGGAAGCTGTTATAACAACGGCGGGTCGACTCCCCGCACACTTTGTTATACATACAGTCGGCCCCGTATGGCACGGTGGTTCAAAGGATGAGGAGACCACTTTGTATAACGCATACTTCAACAGTCTCAGCCTGGCCGGAAAAAAAAAGCTGAAATCAATTGCCTTCCCGGCGATTTCTACAGGTGTATATGGTTTTCCTAAAGAAAAAGCAGCCACTGTTGCGTACAGTGCCGCCACTGACTTTATTTCAAGCCACCCTCTTCCGGAAAAAATTATTTTTGTTTTTTACTCTCCATATGACGCTGAATATTTCGAATCCATCCTTAAAAAGCACACAGAAGGATAATCCGTGTCGCTGAACTGGAAAGAAATTGATTGCGTACTCTCTGAGCTCTCTCTGGAAGGTTCACGTATTCAAAAAATACGTCAGCCTGATTACCGATCTTTAATTCTGGACCTCTACAACCGGGAGGGGAGATCCTCCCTTCTTATTGCGTTAACTCAGGGGAAAGTCAGACTGCATACGATAACCCGTAAAATCCCGAACCGTGTCGCACTTCAACGCTTTGCCCAGCTTCTTCGATCAACAATACAGGGAGGCCGTATTATAAGAGCTTTCCAAATTCCCCGGGAACGAATAGTTGTTTTTGAAATTGAACGTACAAATGAATTAAACAGGCTCTATCTCAGACTATGGGGAGGTAATCCCAATATTATCGCGACAGATAACAGTAATGTTATTCGGGATGCTTTTTTCCGCCGTCCCGGAAAAAATGAAACATCAGGTAAAATATTTGATCCGGAGGCAATGGTAAACAAAGCAGCTGGCACCGCCCGGAAAAAGAAACTTTTTTCAGTTCGTTCTTTCGAAGGATATACAACGTTCAATGAATACATTGAAAATTATTATGTACGCAAAGAATTTTCTGAGGAATATAAGGAACTCTCTCTTCGTGTACAACGCTATCTTGACATGAAAGAGTCACAGTTATCTTCAGCGCTTGAAACTCTGGAGGAAAATGCCGGATCGGGAAATCAGTATGAACTTTTTCATGAGCAGGCGGAACTGTTAAAAGCAAATTTATTCCGCATTTTACCAGGAATGGAAAAAATTACCGTTGAAAATTTTTATAAAGAAGGAGACCCTATTACCATACAACTAAAAAAAGACCTTTCTCCTTCTGAAAATGTAGAAAATATATTTAAGAAATACAAAAAGGAAAAAAACAGTCTGGGTAATCTCATTGAAGAGATCAGAAATATTAAATCCCAGCTGGAGTCAATCACCTCTGAACGGGAACGTATTCTTACAGAAGAAGAGGACCCCGAAACTGCTCTAAAAAAGCTGCGTGATTTTATCCACCATCTCCCTGCAAGGTCCGCAGAGAAAACAAAGGAGAAAATTCCCGGCCTTCAGTTTTTGTCAGGACCATTTACCGTTCTTGTGGGAAGAACGGCAAAAGAAAACGACAACCTTCTCAGGCGGTATGTCAAGGGTAATGACTACTGGCTCCACACAAGAGACTTCCCCGGCGGGTATGTTTTTATAAAACTGAATAAAGGAAAATCCATTCCCCTGGACACCCTCCTTGATGCGGGTAATCTCGCACTTTACTTTTCAAAGGGTAGAAAATACGGCATCGGCGAATTATACTATACACAGGTTAAATACCTGCGCCGTGCAAAAGACGGCAAAAAAGGGCTGGTACTGCCGACACAGGAAAAAAATCTTTCCATAAGAATGGATAAGAAGCGTCTGGACAGACTATTACAGAGGGAACGTTATCATGAATAAGGAGATACATACCGTACGCAAGGCAACTGTGGATTACATTTTCTATCCGGGTAAAGCTAAAGAACTTACAGAAGCAGTTGATGGATATGTGAGTAAAGCATCACCTCAAAAAGAAAAAACACAGATTATTCTTTCGCCGCATGCCGGATACCAATACACGGGAAGAATAATGGGAGCTGCTTTCAAGGCTGTTGCTGCTGAAGATTTCACGCGGGTTGTTATTCTTTCACGTGTACACAGAGAACCGGAAAAAAGACTTTTTCTTCCTGAAAGTAAATTTTTTCAAACTCCTCTTGGAGAAACAGCGGTTGATACGGAGTGGATTGACGCACTTCTTCAGTTTGACCCTTTGTTCAGAAGGGATGATATACCTCATACGGAGGAGCATTCAATTGAAGTGCAGCTGCCTTTTATTCAACATCTCTGGCCGGATGCAAAGATTCTTCCTATCCTTTCGGGAACACCGTCACTTTCACTGATGCGTACCTGTGCCGGTGGTTTACAACGACTTACGGAGGAATCTTCAGAAAAAACACTCTTTGTTGTGTCATCAAACCTTTCCGCTTATGATCATCCGGAGGAAGCTCATAAAGATGCGGAACGTTTCCTTATGCTGCTGCGGGAGGGAAAGTGGGAACAGTTCCCTGACCTCCTTCGGAGAAGAAAAATTAACGCTTGCAGTGCCGATTGTCTGACAGCCATGTATATTCTTTTTAACGGTAATCTGAAACCTCACTTACTGTATCAGGAATGTGATTTTAAACATGATGGAGACCTTTCGAAAAAACCTTATGAAAAGAGGGTTTGTTTCGGAGCACTGATATTTACGCAAAAACAGCAGGAGGAGAACTATGGATTTTGACCTTACGGATATGGAAAAAAAGTTTCTATTGAAAACGGCACGGGAAAGTATCGCTTCACATTTTGAAAAAAGGAAAGGGGTCTACGGACAACCGACAGAAAAATTAAAAACACCTCTGGGTGCATTTGTTACGCTTCATATTAAGGGGAGGCTGAGAGGCTGTATTGGCCATATGATACCGGTCTATCCCCTTTTTTCCGCAATACAGCAGCTGGCTCTGGATAGTGCTTTTCATGACCCCCGTTTCTCACCCCTTACCCCTGATGAACTTGCAAAAGCTGATATTGAAATTTCCGTTCTTTCTCCACTGGAGCGCACAGATTCTGTGGATACTATTAAAGTAGGCACCCATGGGATACTTATGCATAACGGAGGACGTTCCGGTGTACTGCTCCCGCAGGTTCCCGTTGAACAGGGGTGGAATCTTGAAGAATTTCTAACCAACACTTGCTTTAAGGCAGGACTGAACGGAGACTGCTGGAAGGATCCCGCCACAGAGATAGAAATATTCTCTGCTGTTGTATTCGGCGAAAAAAGCTAGTTTTTCTGTGTTTTCTGATTACAGTTTCTCATTTCGTAAGCAAAACTCTTCCAGTACCTTCCTTATTTTTCTACTATCCTCCGGGTGGAACCACCTGACGCCCGGAATTTTGTTAAAAAAGGTTATCTGGCGTTTTGCGTATCGCCTGCTGTTCTGTTTAATCATATCCGAAACATCGGAAAGCGTCATTTCTCCGGTCCTCCTCTGAAGAAAGAACTCACCATAACCGATTCCCTTCATTCCGGGATCTGTTGACCGGTATCCCATGGAAATAAGCCTTTTGACCTCTTCTACAAGTCCATTTTTAAACATTACATCAACCCGGGTATTTATGCGTGAATATAATTCCGACCGCTCTCTCTGTAATCCGATTATGAAGGGCGTTATATCAGAACGCATTTTTACGGAGACCCGGTAGGAAGAAATCGGTCTGCCGGTAAAACGGTATACCTCAAGAGCCCTTGATACCCGGTACCTGTCCCGTGGATTGATCTCTCCGGCACGCTGTGGATCGAGCTTCTGCAATTCCTGATACAACGACGGAAGACCTCTTAGTCTAAGTTCCAATTGAATTTTATTTCTGACTGATATTTCCACGCGTGGGCTTTCCGGTAGCCCAAAGAGATAGTTCCTGAAATAAAATGCCGTTCCACCGGAAATAACCGGTAGTTTCCCACGGGAAATGATTTCTTTTATCGTTTTATCCGCTAAAGGAACAAACTCTCCCGCGCTAAACTGACAATCGGGTGTTTTTATATCAATAAGGTGATGTGGAATCAGAGAACAAAAGGATGGATCCGGTTTTGCAGAACCAATATCCATCCCTCTATATACCTGCATTGAATCAGCATTAATTATTTCAAATTTTTCCCGGAATAAAGAAAAGATCAAGTCTGTCTTTCCAACCCCAGTAGGGCCGAAAAGAATAATAACAGGAAAATTAATCTTCGATTTCGTACTCAACTTTTTTGGTTAATACATCTTCAATAGATCGGGAGACAACTTTTTCGCCCTGCTCATTAATTTCTTCGCTTTCACCGGAAAGAGTAAGAAGATCAGACTGCTTAATAATGGCGCAGGTCAGCTCATAAACATTTGAATTTTTTGCTATAAGCAGATCCAGAGGAATTCCCATATATGTCTCCTGTTAAAAGATTGCCCGTAAGATAGCAGGCAGTATATAACGTTCTTTCAATCATGTAAAGATTCAACAGCACTGGTTATTAAAGCAACAACCTGACTCTGGTCGTTGGTTTCCGTATCAATTATCATATCAGCTATTGAGAGATCATCATTATCAATTCCATAGATTCTTACATATCTGTCATGGTCAAGTTTATCCCTATCTTTCGTTTCACGCAATACTTCGGTAAAATCCCTTTTTTCTCTTTCTGCTATCCTCCCGGCCCTTACCTCAGATGATGCCGTTAAACAAACCTTTAAATCCGCATCGTTTAATATCCACACGGCAAGACGGGAGCCAAGGACACAATTGCCCCCCTTTGCCAATTCAACCTGCTTCCGGTCCAGTTCCCGGTCAAAGGTATCATCCTGTTCAGCCTTTCGCCTGAGTTCTGCGAAAGAAATACCACGTTCCCCGGCCATTTGTCTGAAGGTATAATTAATAACCTTCAGACCCAGCTTTTGTCCGACCATTTCGGTAACGGTTGAATTTCCACAACCGCTTTTCCCGGAAATTGCTATTGTTATATTATTCAACATTTCGCAGCTGCTCCCTGATTTTTTCCAGAGAATCCTTTGCATAAACCACAGCCTGACTAATCTCAAGAAGTATATTCTTTGAACCTATCGTGTTTATTTCTCTCTGTATCTCCTGGCAGAGAAAATCAAGTTTTTTGGCAACCGGTTCTTTTTCTCCGGCTATTTGTCTGAATTGCCTAAAGTGACTTTCAAGCCTATTAATTTCTTCCGCTATACCATATTTCATAAGCAGCATGGCTGCCTCTGCAAGTACTTTATGCTCATCCGGCTCATCTTTAATCATTTCTTTATATCGGGTAATGATGTTATTTTTTAAAATTACTTCAAGTTTTTTTTCATTTTGCTTTATCGTTTCAAGAACACGTATCAGAATTTCCAGATTGGAAAGAATGTCCTTCAGAGTTTCCGCACCTTCACGTGTACGTGCCTGATCATACTCTTTAAAGGCACTGTGCAGCTCAGTAATAATAAGATTTTTATACATATCGATATCACGAATTTTTAGGGTTTTCATAACTCCTTCCAGATTTAAAAAGGAGGAAATATGCGGGGTCTCTTCCAGATCTGCAGCCTGTGCCAGAGTAAGGAGTGCTTCCCTGTATGCTTTAACCGCACTTATATCAACTACAACTTCCAGTTTTTCCTCCAGTTCTTTAATCCGTATGGTAAGTTCCACTCTTCCTCTGCTGATTTTCTCTTTAAGAATTTTTCTTAATTCAGCATCCAGTCGGTTGAGAAATGGCGGAATATTAATATTAAGATCAAGATACTTGTTATTGTACGACTTTATCTCTGTTAAAAGATGTAATTTTTCATTCTGAAATTCACTCCACCCATATCCCGTCATACTTTTCATATACGATTACCATCCTTCAATAATTCTGCTATTTTCTCACCAAGTACCCAGTTATCACCCGCGCCAATTGTAATAAAAACATCCCCCGGAATCAATTGCTCTCTGCAAAAGGGAAGAGCATCAAGAACTTCCTCAAAATAATACACATTGGATCTTCTCTCTTTTACTTTTTTAAATAGCGTCCTTCCGGATACAATACCCGGTTCTTCCCGTGCTGAAGCATATATCTTATGAAGAATAAGAATATCCGCCGCTCCGAACGCTCCGGCAAAATCATCCAGAAGAGCTTTCGTCCGTGAATAGGTATGGGACATAAAATCAACAACAAGTCTTCGCCCCGGATAGAACTCTCGTAAACCTTCGAGAGTTGTTTTTATTTCTGTCGGATGATGCCCATAGTCATCCATAATAAGTATTTTATTCCATTCACCGATAATTTCCGACCGTCTTTTACTCCCCCTGAAAGATTCAAGTGTTTCTTTCATTGTATGTATTCTCTCTAAAGACACAACAACACCTTCTTCTTTAAGAAAGATTACACAAACAGCAAGAGCGGCAATCGCATCAAGAACAAAATGATGACCTGGTATTTTCACATAAAACTTTTCAGAAAACCCTGCGGTTTGGAATTCAGTTCTCCCCCCGGATGTTTTTAAAGAAATCAGTTTAAACGGTCCGTTTGCCTTTTCGCCATACTCAATACATCGTATATCAGAGCGTAAAGTTGTTATCTTAGCTGCCGCTTTTACGGCTCCGGGATCATCCGCGCAAAAAACAAGCCGGCCGTTTTCCGGAAGACGAAGACCATACGTTATAAAAGCATCAAGAATATCATCCACATCTTTAAAATAGTCAAGGTGGTCCGGTTCAATGCTGGTAATAACCACTACATCAGGAAAAAAATGAAGAAAATGACGTTTGTATTCACATGTCTCAGCTATAAAATATTTTCCGCCCTTAACAAACACGGAACTTCCTCCAAAATTTGCGACACCGGATCCAGCCAGAACAAACCCCGGGATTTCCAGTGCCTGTAACAGTGTACCCGCCAGAGCAGTCGTTGTTGTTTTACCATGGACCCCGGATATCCCGCAGGCAAAAACATTTTTGGATAATGCTCCGAGAGCTTCCGGATATTCAAAAACAGGAATATTTTTATGCAACGCAAAAATAAGCTGAGGATTGGAATCACGGGAATACGCGGTGGAATGAATAACCAGCTGAATATCAGCCGGTAGGTTTTCCTCATCAAAATTCTCAATCACCGGAATCTTCAGGCGGGAAAGAATCTCATCCGTATAAAAAATATCACTCACATCCGAACCGGAAATGACAGCTCCTCTCTGCTGGAGCAGTTCTGCCAGAGCGGACATACCCGTTCCTTTTATCCCGACAAAAAATATCTTATAACCGGAAATATCCGTTGGAAAGGTGACTATATTCATATCCGGATATAATACCGTTAATAAAATAAATATTCAATGTTATTACCCTCTTGTAAAATAAAGGCTTTTTCTTCATGCTTGTATCATGAGTGTGATACTGTTCCCGCCGTTAAAGTTTATCTCCAGAGTAAAAGAAGAATTCGGAAAAGATAAATGCCTTATACGGGCATCAAGTCTTTCGTACTCGACACTCCTTGCTATTGTTCCTCTTTCCGGCCTTATTTTTGCTCTGTTTACCGCCTTTGGTGCCTTTGACGCAGTTAAGGTAAACGTACAGAACTTTATTGTTCAGATGCTCATTCCAACAATGCAGACAGAGATACTCTCCTATCTTAATACCTTTATTGTTAATTCAAAAGCTCTTGGTATCGCGGGACTTCTCATTTTTGCCTTTACATCCATACTATTGATTGACAGCATCAGTGAAAATTTCAACGCGGTCTGGCAGAGCAGCAACCGTAGAAATTTTATTGCCAAGTTCACCTCTTATTCCTCTGTCATTGTTTTTGGAACACTCTTTATTGGTACTAGTTTTGCCATAACCAATCCGATACAAACATTTATTACCAGGTTTCCAAAAGTGCTTTTCCTAACAAGATGGTTCATGCAGCTTCTGCCATCCGTTTTTATTTTTATTACATTCTTACTTATGATTACAGCAATACCGGCAGGTAAAGTCGCGTTAAAGAGTGCGTTCCTTGGTGCTCTTTGCGGAACAATCCTCTGGGATATTTCCCGATGGTTTTTTGTAAACGGAACGAATTATGCTCTGCGAATGTCGGTAATTTACGGTTCACTGGCGGCAATACCGATTTTTCTTCTCTGGCTCTATATTATATGGATTATCATCCTGGCATCCGTGGAAATTACCTACGTACATCAACATCAAAAAAAACACATAATTAATTTAACAGGAAAAAGAGAAACTCCTCTGACTGCTATTTATCAGGGAATGGATCTCTTTGTTACCATAGCAGAGAATTTTATGAAAGGAAAAACCCCTTTCTCTGTTTCCGGACTTGCCTATGTAAACGCGCTTTCAGTTAACCGATGTATAGATTATCTGAACCAATTTGCAGATGGCGGGCTTCTGTATGTTTCTCCCGATAAAAGAATAATTTTACCTTTACAGGACCTAGATACAATTCCCGCGGCAGAACTTTTTCGTTCTCTTATTGGAGCGCTTTATAAAGAAGAAACTTCAACATCCCGGCTGACTAATATTATGAACAAATTCTTTTTAGAAGGGTACTCTTCGGTCGGAAATATTACCATACGGGAGCTACTTTCATGATAAACCCTGTGAAAAGATTTTTTTACTTCCCCCTTATACTTATAATAAATCTCCTTCTTATAAGCTGTAAAACACCACCTTTAAAGGTTGGGCTCACCGTTCCTCCCGCGCTGTCGGCAGTTTGGAATACGCTTATTGCAAAGTATCCAATACCGCAAGGTGTCCTTCTTACTAACAATTCCCCGCATGTGGGAAAAAATACGCTTGTTCTTAAGCGCTTCTTTTCAAACGAGGGGAAACCTTACAGAGAATTATCTGCCGGAAACAGAGAAAAGTATACCGTTATAATTGACAGACAATGGTACGCACCGAAAACAAAACTCTGGGAATTACCAACAGTGATTACTGCACAAATGGATATATCTTCTCTGCTGGTTCCTCTGAACAGTATTAAAATGCCGGATAATGCTTTTGCTATAAAAGGGTTGTTTCCTGATAACTCTCGGTATCCCGGCGTTCAGATTACCACAGTAACACTTACTCTCACTAAAATAAAGGATAAAACAAACCCCGTTCTTATCCGCTGGATTAAAGAGCTCTCGGATGAGACCGCCAAAACACTTGCAAAGCATCCTAAAGTTATCTGGATAGCCGGAGTAGGAGATATTATGGTTCAGCGGGGAGTAGAGGATACACTCCTCAATTCAAAGAATGGACTCCGGACTATTTTTAACGATACACTGCCTGTTCTTGAAAACGAGGATTTGCTTCTTGGAAATCTCGAAGGCAGTATTACCCGTAGAACGGTAAAAATTCCTAAATCGTATAATTTCAAGTTTAACCCGAAGGTTCTAACTGTTCTCCATAGGGCAGGCTTTGACTATTTATCACAGACGAATAACCATATCTATGACTATGGCAAAGAAGGATTTATTGATTCTCTTAGGTATCTAAAAAATTCTCCCATTGCAACATCCGGAGCCGGTATGACAATAAAAGAAGCCCAGGCTTACTGGGAAACTTCGATCAGGGGGCAGACAATCAGAGTTCTCTCCATTGGAGCATACCCAAGAGAGAATAACGGATTTGATGGAAAAACACAGGCTTCAGTTTCTTCAACCCGCCCGGGAATTCTTTTTGCCGGCCCTCTGGCGGATGAAGCAGTAAGGCATATGGTCTCACCTGACACATTTGACATAATTTTTATTCATGGAGGAAAAGAATGGCATTCCACACCAACTAAACAACAGAAGGCTCTTTACAGAAGCTACATTGACATGGGTGCCGATCTTATTTTAGGCAGTCATCCCCATGTTCTGCAGGGTATCGAAGCCCGGAACGGAAAACTTATTGTTTATTCACTGGGAAATTTCATTTTCCCGGGAATGGGAGGGATGCCCTATGGAGAAAATTCAATGATTCTCTCGCTGGGAATTGTAAACGGAGAAATAAAGTATGTCCTGCCTATTCCGGTAAAAATCAACAATAAAATACTTCATCTGGACAAGCGCACTCAAGCTCTGGACAGATATTTAAAGCTGATTAAAGAACAAAATTAATTTTTTTCGAACAGTGCCTCTCTATAAGAATAACCGTGTATGTATTAAAAAAATACGGAAGGGTTTGTATGATATTTTTTAGATAGCTTTTCTATATGACTCTTATTAAGAGGTCTTTTCCCACTTAAAATTTCACTGATAGCAGATTTTGGAGCAATATCAATCAGATCTTTTTGTTTGTCGCCATTTTGCTCCATCAGGAACTTTAACATATCAATGGGAGATGGATCTTTGACAGGATAATGATTATCTTCATACTTATCTATAACATTGAGTACATAATCCAGAAGTGATTCAATTTCGCTATTTCCATCTTCAAATAAATCTGCGAGCTCCTCTGCATAAATAACAGCCCTTTCAAGATCTTCATCTGAATGAATTTGAAATTTTAATAAGAAGTGGGATACCTCTTTTGCTTCTTCAGCCATAACAAAATTCATTATTTCTCAACCTCCTATATACTTTTTTGTATACTCCGCATGTGTCAGCAACTCATGAATAAATACAGTTTTTCCCCATGTAATTCTGACAATTAATCTAAATTTATTTCCTTTAATATTGAAACAAATCAATTTGTTGTCAGCTACCGGATCAGCAGTTGGAAATGTTTTCCTCAATTCAATTATAGACCAATAGGTGTTCAATCTCATAAGAGAATACCAACTAGAAACAGCAGATTCAATTGAAGGATATAATGAACAGTAATAAGTCAATCTCTTTTTCTTTATAACCGTCACTCATCCTCCCGTTAAGACTATTATCTCATTAAATAGATTACCAGTCAACAAAAAGTTCACGCTTTGTGAACTTTTTATACTGAAGAACGATAGAAATATCACAATACTGCCTGTTATACTGCTCCCTGCCACTCGGTAACACAGTTTCTCCCGATTTCTTTGGATCGGTACAGTGCTTCATCGGCATGTTGAATAAGGGTATCCAGAGAAAGGTTTTCTCCGCTTGCTTCCACAGCCACTCCGATGCTAATAGTCATCCGTACCGGTTGAGTATTCAATTCCAGAGATAGATTCTCAATATCCTCCCGAATACGCCGGGCAACCTGGAGTGAAGAAGCACTGTCAGATTCCGGACAGAGTATAATAAACTCCTCCCCTCCGTACCGGCCAACCAGATCGATATCCCGTACGGACTTTTTTAACGCTTTTGATACTTCAACAAGAACATTATCTCCCGCTTTGTGGCCGAAGTTATCATTAATTCTTTTAAAATAATCCAGATCCAGCATTAACACTGTGAGGGATGTATGGTATCGCTTTGCCCTGTTAATTTCACTTTCCGACCGCTCAATAAAAAAACGCCTGTTCAGCAATTCTGTTAGAGGGTCAATTGTTGCAAGGACCCGTAAAACCTTCCGGGTTTCACCCAGTTTTTTTAACGTTCTTCTTTTTGACAGATCAACCATACTGATAATAAGGGTTATGGTAAACGTCAGCATACTAATATCGAGGAATCTTTCAGTAACTGTTTCCGAACTGATGAATAAAGCGTTTTTGTTGATGTCTTTAAAAATCAGGAGTGAAATATACCCGGTAAAAGAAACAGCAAACCATATTGCCGCGTTCTTAATACCATTCATAAACACCATAATAGCAGGAAATATAGTAAACCAAACAATTGTTGAAGATTTTATCCCTCCGGTGAGTAACGAAACAGGATAGGCATTTAAAAATAATAGTATCAAAATAAGATTTGCCGTAAAAGCTTTCCGTTTTTCAGGTTTACGCAAAAAGAAAACAAATCCCATGCAAAGCAAAAGAATATTAGCACCATTAACCAGAACCAGAACCATATTACCGATAATGAGATAGGAAACAGTATAAATAAACAGCGTTATTCCGACAATGACAAGGCACAGATATGTATTTCGGATCTGATCATAATAATAGAGATGATCACCTGTTAAGTTTTCCACCTGCCCGAACGGTTCCAAAAAACGGTAGAATTTCATGCAAGATCCTCAATAGCTCTTATTCTCTCCCCTGTTGTTGGATGGGAATAATGAAAAAAACTGTACAGCGGATGGGGAGTTAAGTTCGAAAGGTTCTCTTTTGTTAAAGCTATTAATCCTTCTTTCAGCGATTTTTTATTACCTGTCACACGTACTGCGTAGGCATCCGCTTCATACTCATGTTTACGAGACCACATGGTAAACAGCGGAGTAAGAAAAAAAGTAAAAGGGCCTGAGCAAAAACTTAAAATGACAAGAATACCCTGATATGAAACACGGTTAAATCCGAAAGCTATGTATAGAGGAAGATAATCTATAAGAATATTAACAATGAACAGTATAACTGCTGTAATAAGCGCTGAAAGTAAAAATCCTTTTAACAGATGATGCTTTTTTTCATGCCCTATCTCATGAGCCAGGATTGCGGTAAGCTGCCGGGGAGTTACAATAGAGAGAAGGGTATCAAAAAGGACGATACGTTTTGATTTTCCAATACCTGTAAAGTAGGCATTGGAATGAGAGCTTCTTCTGCTGCCATCCATCACAAAGATTCCCTTTGTTCTGAAATTATTATCCGCCGCTAATTGTTCCAGTTCACTTTTTACTTCACCGTCTTCCAGCGGTACAAATTTATTAAACAGCGGAGCAATAAAAAAAGGATACAAAACTGTCAACAGAAGCTGGAATACCACCAGTGTAATGGTTGCAATTATCCACCAGGAGTTTCCTGTGTGCTCCATAAAATAGAAAAGGGCTGAAAGAACCAGTACAAGAAAAACAGCAGAGAGAATTAAGCTTTTTATCTGGTCCTTTACAAACAGGGATGGTGTTGTTTTGTTAAACCCATATTTTTTTTCAAGCCTAAACTGGCTGTAGAGATTAAAAGGGAGACCTAAACAATAGAAAACAAACGCAATAACGGCAACAAAAAGCACCCCTTCAGGTATGGGAGGAAGGGAAAGCTCCTGTACAAATCTGTCAACCATGCCAAAAAAACCGGAAAAAATAAGCGTCACCAGAACCAATGAGTTAAAAACATCAGAAAAAAGAGAAAAGGCACTCTTGTCCAGCGTGTACTGAACTGATTTATTATACGTTTCTTTATCAATATGCGGGGAAAAATCTTTGGGTACACTGTCCCGATTACTGGTCACTTCACGTATATTAAGAATTTCTAACGCTGCATTAACAAAAATTTCAAGAGTAAAAAAAACCAGAAAAAGAATTTGAATTTCTAAAGACGACACTTTTTCAATCTCCATTCACAATAACAGATGGTATGCTTCATATTTTCATTACTCACCCACCCAGCAATGAAAAATCTTTTCGGCTCTATGACTTTCCTCCGCGCGCGTCTTTATAAAAACAAAAAAACCTGCCGGGAACAAGCAGGATTTTTATAACTTGCTAAAACTAAACAGCGGCAAGTTCTTCCTGCTTTTTTCCGTGAGCAATGGCTTTATTACATTCTTTACAAATCATAATTTTTTTTCCATTTATTTCATTCTCATAGAGAAGTTTAATTCCTGTTCTCTTGCAAACAGGACATGTGCCTCTCCCCCGGCTGATTAATTCTCTTATACCACTGCCTCTTCGTGCTTTCGACATATATTCTCCTTGAATTTTATCTTTGTTATGAATAAGTATAAAGGTAATAATAGTATCTGATAGATAAAAAGTCAAGGAAACGAACCAATCCGCAGCAATTTTTCAGTCAGGAAAGCGATGCGGCTGAGGGAAATCTGCTTTTTTATTTATTCGTTTTACTGTAGAATACCACCGGGCTTAAAATTAACACTCAACTTTTAGGAGAAACAGATGAATCAGCAAACGGAAAGCATATTGAATAAACCGCAGGTAAAACTTGTTATCCTGCGCAGAATTGTCGGCATGACATTTCTTGCAGTTATTGTTTTCTTTATTTTATTAATGCTCATCTTCCGCTCCTTTTCATCAATGGACGGTAGTGCAAATGCCATAAACTACTCAGGTAGTGAACGTATGCGAACTATTCTCCTGGGGTATCTTGGTTCTTCATATGTACAGGCACTGAAAGAAAACAATAGTGAAAAATCCCTGACACTCTTTAAAATGATGCAGAAGGAAAAAAAAACATACACCAGCATACTTTCCGGTCTTACAGAAGGGAATAAAAAGATGGGGCTGGTAAAAACTGTTGACCCGGCCATTCTTTCTCTCATACAGAAATGGGAAACGGAATGGCTCCGGTTTGATAACTCACTGGGTATCATTAGTGATTCTAATATTCCAATCGAAGAAAAAGTGAACGCATTGGAGACCATTAAGGTCGTTAAGGCAGTTGCTCTTAAAAATACAGTCCATAAAGTTGTCCTTGCCTATACAGATAAGTCAATTCAGGCACTCAAGAAGGCAAAAAAACTCATTATAGCCATTTTAGTTGTCC
>CAYSXD010000008.1:2560-23961 GCA_964434925.1 uncultured Spirochaetaceae bacterium | reverse complement strand
GTAATATTAACACATGGTTTTCAGAAGAAAAAACAGAAAACACCCGCTAAGGAACTGGAAAAAGCACGGAAATACAAAGATGATTTCATGAGGAGGAACAAATGAGTGATGTTGAAAGATATATAAATAAAAAGGAAATAACAACTCCAGGATTTAAAGGAAGGGTAGAAGAAGAATATGAAAATCTAAAACTGGGAGAAGAAATAAGAAAATTAAGGTTATCTAATGGCATGACGCAGGAAGAACTTGCAAAAAAAATGGCAACAACTAAAAGTGCAGTTTCCAGATTAGAAAATCACTCAGAAAGTGTTAGATTAGCAACTATAGAAAAAGTTGCAAAAGTTTTTAATAAGAAGGTAGTGATTAATTTCCATTAGGTCTTAGAGCTTTCCCAGCGGGACAGTAATACCAGTTTTTTTTCGTTATAAACAAACCGACTATGATCAAATAGCCTGGTAGAAGTTCTTGCCTATAAAATCGCAAGATCCGCTCTGACCCTCGGGGATCCCTGAACTGCAGCATTCTCAACCTACCTTCGGTGCCGGAATTATATTGGTACTCATTATTGGAAGAACGGCTGCAAATTCAAGAAATTGCAGAAGAGATGGGTTTCGAAGATCCTTAGCACTTCTCCCGAACTTTTAAAAATGTAATGGGTGTTTCCCCTGCAGAATTGATATGTCAGTCTTTGAGGTAAACTGTCCATAATATTTACAACACCTTTATAATGTAAATATTTAATCAAAAATCTAAAACCATCAATCCCGGTACTTCTTTAAAATGTTTGTTACTACTTAATAGAATAGACCCTGTATCCATAGTTGAAGCCGCAATCCAGATATTTGACTCATTCTTTGCCTCCTTGACTCATCTTCTGCAACAATAATATTTTTATTTTTTATGAAAGTCAAATTATACAAAATAGCTACGAATGTGACGGAATAAATTATAGGTTAGATGCCGCCCGCAGAGCTTACCTGAACGACGATATGTATAGAAATTCCAAACTCTTTTCAGATATTTTTCCTGCCAAGGCAATTCTGTCTGTGCTTTAAAATGTATCTGTGGTAGAATCCACAGTGAATCTAAGGAGCAACCTTTTGATGAATATGAATTTTGTTAAATTACTCTTGCTTAATGGATTACTTTTTTAAACAACTAATTTAATACGGATACAGGTTATTGTGAAAAATAAAATAAAAATTATTAAAAACTTTATTGTGTTTGAGGGACTTGACGGGGCGGGAACGACAACACAGACTGTTCTATTGGAAAAAAACTACCTGAAAGCCGGAATTCCATGCGATGCCGGTTGTGAACCGACAAGAGGTTTTATTGGAAAAAGCATACGGAGAGTCCTAAAAGGAGATGAACAGGTAGCTCCCGGTACCCTGGCTAAACTCTTTGCGGCAGACAGGCATGAACATATATACAATGAAAGCAGCGGGATTGATGAACTCTGTAAAAGAGGTTTCAAAGTTATTTCAGACAGATATCTGTTCTCTTCCCTGGCTTATCAGTCACTCAGGTATGGATTTGAAAATGTATTGAATCTTAACAGAGCATTTCCTCTTCCCGGGCATTTAATTTTCCTTGATGTCCCGGAAAATATTTGTCAGCAAAGATTAGCAAAGCGAGATGAACTGGAGATATTTGAAGATTCTTCAATACAGAAAGCTATTGTATCAAATTACCTGCAGGCTTTCAAATATTATAAGGAATCTGAAATGAAAATACACACTCTTGACGGAATGTTACCACCGGATGAACTGAGTAAAATTATATGGAGGTTATTACAATAATTTCCGATAGATAAGTGTGAAACGAATTATTTTTATCTTTATTATGTTCTTTATTACAGTTTTCTCTTCTTTCTCTTATAAGCTTCTCTATGCAGAGGAATATTATAAACTCTACCATCAAAATCTGTATCAGTATCCTGAAGATTATACCGGCAATATCTGGTTTTTGGAACAGGCCCTTGGCAGGCCTTTTGTTAACCCGCTTAACGCGCTTACCAGAATTGATAACAGAAATGAATGGAAACGGTACCGTTACCTGTTTTACATGCATGTTAACTTAAAACTGGTGGAACAGTATAGACTTCTGGCACATGCCTATGATAAACAGACCGCCTATTTTTATAATGCCCCCTGGCAGAAGGATAATTTAAAAAGTCTGGATATCGCGGAAAGTTATTATAAAACGGCAGAATATTACTGGGGCCAGGCCAATATATGGGTAAATAAACTTAAGAAAACTAAATATTACTTTCTTGAAAGTATTCAATTCTGGGAAGACGAGAGGACCCGCATTATTTCAGGAGAACTGAATTATAAAGAAATACTTGGAAACGATTTAAAAAAACTGGAAAAAGTAAGAGCGGATTTTCTTGCAATGAATGGAAAGACCTACTAATGGAAACCGGAGAATGGAAATTCGGAAAGTATCATGAGTACTATTTTCTCCTACCGTATAAGCATTGCGTCTCCATAGGAAAAAAACCGGTATTGCTCCTCAATTGCTATTTCATAGGCATTTTTAATATTTTTACTTCCGGCAAAGGCAGATACAAGCATAATAAGACTTGAATCGGGAGTATGAAAGTTAGTCAGTAGTTGATTCACCATCCTGAAAGTATATCCCGGGTAAATAAAAATATTCGTGCTGCTCCGCCCGGGTTTTACCCTTCCATCCTTTCCCGCGGATTCAAGAGTACGTACCGATGTTGTTCCCACCGCAAGAATATTTTTCTTATCACGTTTTGCTTTATTGATACATTCCGCGCTCTCTTCTGATATTTCGTATTCCTCTTCATGCATAATATGATCTTCAACATTTTCCGATCTTACCGGAATAAATGTTCCCATTCCTACATGAAGTGTTACCGGTGTTATTGAAACTCCCTTTTCCTTTAAACGGGTCAGCAGGTATTCAGTAAAATGAAGCCCTGCTGTCGGGGCAGCCGCTGAACCGGGTTTCTCAGCGTAAACGGTTTGATATCGGACCCAGTCATCCTCTGTATCAGCTCTTTTAATATATGGTGGAAGAGGAATATGCCCGTACTTTTCAAGGTACCGGTCATCTACCGTATCTGAAAATGAAATTCTACGAAGGTCTCCCTCCTGGGCCGCGACAGTACCGCGAATATTTCCGGAAAATGAGTATTGTTTCCCCTTGTGCTGTTTTTTTTTCTTCGAAACCAGAGCAAGCCATTCAGTTGCGTTAATTTTTTTTGTAAGAAGAAACTCTACTTTACCACCGTTATCTGAAAAACCATAAAGACGAGCTTTTCTTACCCGGGAATTATTAATAACAATAAGAGTGTTTTTATCAATATAACGGGAAAAATCTGCCATCATACGATGCTCAATGTTCCCTGCATTACGGTTAAGAACAAGGAGTCTCGATTCCCCCCGTTTATCTGCCGGACTCTGGGCTATAAGTTCTGCCGGTAAATTAAAAGAGAACTCTTTGGTTTTCATTTTTTTGTCTCTCAATATTCAGAAGTTTATAGGCACGTTCCGTTGCTATTCTCCCACGTGACGTTCTTGTAAGAAAACCCCGTTGTATAAGGTATGGCTCGTAAAAATCTTCCAGAGATTCTATGGCTTCACCGACAGAAATTGCCAGTGTATCAGCTCCTACGGGCCCACCGTTGTACTGGGTAATAATGGTCCTCAGAATCTCCCTGTCATGTTTTTCAAGCCCGAAATTATCTATCTTTAACCGTTCAAGACCATCCTTTACCGTTTCGCGGTCAATTATACCATTTCCGATAACCTGAGCAAAGTCCCTCATTCTCCGTAAAAGTCTGTTCGCTACCCGTGGGGTACCTCTTGAACTACCGGCAAGCAGTTTCACCGCATCCTCTTTAATTTTCACATCCAGAATTACCGAAGAACGTTTAATAATACTTTCGATATCATCATTCGTATAAAAATCCATCCTGACAGAAATTCCAAATCTGCTGTAAAGAGGGCTTGCCACCGATCCTGCTTTTGTCGTTGCCCCGATAAGGGTGAAAGGCGGAATAGGTATCCTGATAGTACGGGCCGACGGTCCCTGTCCGATTATCCAGTCTATTTCGTAATCTTCCATTGCAATATACAGCATCTCTTCTATAGCCGGCTTCAACCGGTGAATTTCATCAATAAAAAAGACACTTCCCTCCCCGATAGTGGTTAAAATACCTGCAAGATCTTTTGGCTTATCAAGGGCGGGAGCAGAGGTAACTTTAAACTCACTTCCCATCTCATTTGCCATAATTCCCGCGAGTGTTGTTTTACCCAGACCGGGAGGACCACTTAAAAATATATGATCCATACTTTCGCCGCGCTCACGTGCGGCGGTAATAAAAACTTCAAGATTTGATTTAAGCTCTGTCTGTCCCTGGAAATCTTTAAGAAACTGCGGGCGAAGAGAGACCTCCCGGTGATCTTCGTCCGGATTAAATGTGGGAGCTAAAAACGACTCATTATCTTCCATACGGGTATTATATCCTCTATGAACTTAAATATACTATAGCTTCACGGAATAATTGTTTTTCACGAATTTTATCCGGTAAACTTTCCAGCTCCGACCGTTTTGAAACTTCCGCGAGTGCTTTCCGTGCCTGCCGCTTATCAAAGCCCATACCGGCAAGTGCTTCTATCAAATCGGGAAAATCTTCTTTTGTTCCGTCAGTGTCAAGTTTTAATTTTCCGCGCAGTGAGAGAATAATTTTTGCGGCAGTTTTCTTTCCTATTCCCGGAATAAGAGATAATCTGTCTGTATTTCCCTCATCAAGGGCTTGTACAAGCTCTTCCGTACCAATCCCTGATAACATACGCATTGCCTGGCGGGGACCAATTCCTGAGACTTTAAGGAGTTCAAGAAAAATTTCCCTTTCCCGTTTGTTTTTAAACCCGTAAAGTTTCATCGAGTCTTCTTTATGATGAAGATGGGTAAATACTTTAATATTTTCTTTTTGCAGAGCGGCAAACTGTATAGTTGATTCTGTGCTTTCAAGGCTCCATTCAATTCCATTCATCATGAGAAAAAGTACCGTGCCGCTTCGTCCGCTGTAGGTACC
The DNA here is from genome assembly GCA_964434925.1 of uncultured Spirochaetaceae bacterium. Taxonomy (GTDB): domain Bacteria; phylum Spirochaetota; class Spirochaetia; order B11-G9; family B11-G9; genus S145-15. The sequence continues at coordinate 18,887 of CAYSXD010000008.1, read as the reverse complement.
GGTAAGACTATTAATCATTTTTAAAATCCTCTAATACCGTACTGTTTTGAAAACATATAGCAGCCGCAAGAGCATCGGAAGCGTGATCAGGCTTTATATTGTCCCGTAACCCGAGAAGCAGTTTTACCATATGCTGTACCTGGTTCTTATCAGCACGTCCGTTTCCGGTGAGAGTCTGTTTTATCTGCAAGGGAGTAAATGCAAACGTTTTAATTTTTTTTTGCTCAAGGGCAAGCAGAATAACTCCTTTCGCGTGAGCAACCGGAAGGGCACTCAATTTATTACGGGCAAAAAAGATTTCTTCAATACCGGCGAAGTCCGGCGAAAATTTTTCTATTACAGCAACTACATGCTGAAAGATACTGTTGAGCCGGTAACCCGTTTCCGAAGAAGGCAACGTTTTTATAAAACCATGATCAACGTGAATAAATCGTGTTCCTGAAACATCAATAATACCCCAGCCAGTCTCAGCAAAACCAGGGTCAATTCCAAGAATACGCCTCATTTACTCTTCAGCATCCGGATCAAATCCGTCAGGTATTTCAAGGTTCGTTGACACTGACTGAACATCCTCATGATCATCGATTTTTTCAATTAATCTCAAGGCTTTTCTTGTTTTATCATCAGCAAGAGTCACTGTTACATCGGGTATTTTGGCTATTTCAGCAGACAGGGTTTCAAAACCCGCTTCCTGTAATGAATCAAGAACAGTATGAAAATCATCAGGATTGGTAATAACTTCAATAGCGCCCTCTTCTGATGATACGTCTTCCGCGCCTGCTTCCAGAGCTGCTTCGAATATCTGATCTTCCGAATATTTCTCACCATCAAACGTAATAAGACCTTTACGCTGAAACAGATAGGAAACACTTCCGTTTTCACCCAGATTACCACCGTTCTTTGAAAGAATGCTTCTTATATCTGCCGCAGTCCGGTTTTTATTATCCGTTAGTGTGTCGATCAGAATAGCTACACCACCGGGACCGTATCCTTCATACGTTCCTTCAACGTAATCAACTCCTTCAAGATCCCCCGTCCCCTTTTTTATTGCCCTCTCGATATTATCTTTAGGCATGTTTACCGATTTGGCTTTTAAAACTACCGTTCGTAATCTGGGATTCGATTCGATTTCTCCGCCTCCAAGACGGGCAGCTACGGATATCTCTTTAATGATTTTGGTAAATATTTTACCGCGCCTGGCGTCTATAGCGCCTTTTTTATGTTTTATACTCGCCCATTTACTGTGCCCGGACATAGTAACTCCTTAAAATTAATATATATAAAAATATCACAGTTAAAAATAGGGTGTCAAGGTGAGAGGATTTCGGTCTTTTACGGCCATGTTACGGTATTAAAAGGAATGTTGTCAATTTCTCTGGAAATATCACCTAAAAATAAATCCAGCATATTCAACCCTTCGGTTGAAAGAGCAAGAAACCGGTCGTTATTTATAAGAGAGCTGCCCCATCGGGAAAAGGTATAAGGGAAAAAGTCTGTCAGATTAATTCCAAAAACCTGTTTTATTCTATCAATATCTACTCCCTCAACCAGGCGGAATCCCATCATAAGATGCTCAAGAAGAAAAGATTCCGGGCCAATTACCTCTGATACCGTTCTGGTTGATAATAATTTTGAATTCATAAACTCAACAATACTGCGTTTGTATTCCAGCCTCACAGGGCCGGCCTTTGTCATAATTGTGGAGGCTGCCGATGGGCCAACACCTAAATAGCTTCCCATTCTCCAGTAGTTATTATTATGCTTTGATTTGTGATCATCCTTTGCATAATTTGAAATCTCATAACGATTAAACCCAAGTGTTTTGAGCAAATCTCTTGATTTATTCTGCATAATCAAATCAACAGATTCCGAAATTTTGTTCAGCCTGCCCGCTTTTAACATACTGTATAGTTTTGTAGACTTTTCATAGGTAAGGCTGTATAGTGAAATATGGTCCGGTCCATAGGTATCAACGTCCCGTATATCCCGGAGAGCGGTTTTAACAGTCTGACCGGGTACAGCGTTTATCAAATCAGTATTGAAAGATCCGGTCCAATGCTTTTTAACTGTTTCAAGAGCAGTTCTGGTATTTGAAGCATTGGTATTTCTTCCAAGTGTTTTTAAGAGGTTATCATCCAGGCTTTGAACTCCAACACTTATCCTGTTGATTCCGTTGTCTTTAAGCATGAGTAATAGTTCTATGCTGATTGTTTCAGGGTTGAGCTCAATTGTGTATTCATCAGGATAATTTTTTACTATCGTTCCAAGTTTACGTAAGAAGTCTAAAAGAAGATCGTTTGGGACCGCACCTGGGGTTCCTCCGCCAATAAATAATGTTTTAATCAGGGGGCTGCCCGTTTTTAGTAACAGAATACGGGTATCATCCAAAATTCGATTAAGTACAAATTTAATTTCTGATCCGGATGATAACGGACATGAATAAAAGTCACAGTATGAACATTTTTTTATACAGTACGGTATGTGAATATAGAGGGATGTTTCTGTTAAAGGCAGGAATTGGAAAGACATGCCGTACTTCTACTCTACTGGAGAGCCAGACCGGGTAAATATGAAAGAAAAACCAAAGACGAAATATTTTCTCTGGATACCGTACCGAAAAATCGTGAATCATTTCGATCTGTTCTATTGTCATTCAGAACGTAGTACTCATTGTCTTTTAAAATAAGAGCCGGAAAAGAACCGGAGTAAGGATCTTTCTTTCTCCAGCCTTCGGGAAGCGGTAGAATATCCGGTTGTCCGTTTACTGCATATTTTTTTGGTATAAGATCTTTTTCACTTATAAATTCCGAAGAACCTGCCGGTTTAACAGATGCCTTAAAGTCGTCCATTTTTATTGTATCGCCAGGTATGGCAATAATACGTTTTACTGAAACCTGATTATCAATGGTGTTTGGAGTATGGGAAAGTATCGAATAATTCTGAAGGGTGAAAAATCGAACAATAGAATCCGCCGCGGTAAGATACCAGGAGTACCGAATGCGATGCGGGGGAAGAACAATAACGACATCTCCCCTTTTCGGCAGACGGAACCCCGAAACTATTTTTCCGGTAATTGGTATTCGTGGTCCGTATACCAATGGTGTGGTAAGTAACTTTTGTCCCTTCATGATGCCAGGTTCCATTCCGGTGGTTTTTACCGAATAACCGTTAATAATAAATACAGAAAGAACCTCATACAAAACAAATAACACAAAAAAGAATTTTAAAACTTTACCTGTCTTTCGAAACCTCTTCTTTTTATAACGAAGATAGTCCCTGCTCTTTCCGGAATAACCCACCATGAAAATTATTACCTTATAATGCCTATTCGTTTAATTGGCCAATATCTAAACATAGCTTTTCCGAGAACATTTTTTAATCGAACAGGTCCAAAATATCTTCCGTCTTTTGAGTTATCCCTGTTATCTCCAAGAGGGAAAATCCATCCTTTTGGAATATACCAGCCTGTGTTAAATTTCCTCCAGAGTATTCCGTATCGTTTATCCTCAGGATGCATCTGGTAATACGCTTCATTTCGGTATTTTAACCATGCAAACATATCTCCGGAAATATTTCGAGAAGTTGAAGCTGTTTCCTTAAGTTTTGATGGAGGAGAAATACCTGCACTGCTGTACGCGTCAAGAAAAGCGGAAGCCCGTATTGCAGGATAGTCGGAAAGAGAAATTAATCTTCTGGTTGTTTTCGGCAGTCCTGACATTTTCTTGAAGTCAGATTCCATAATCCAATTTTCAAATCCCCGGGGTTTCAATTCAAGCAGTCCCTTTCTAAATCGTGCTGAATCACCTGAAACAGCTGCCGCTCTTTTTATAAGAAAATGGGGTTTGGGTTTACCGTTTGCATCTTTATCAATATCAACAAGAGAAAGTGTCAGCATATAAATGACTCTTTGTGCAATATCAAAGAGAGGCCCTTTTGATATGTAATTTGGACTTTCGAAAATAATGACATTTTCTCTTTTGGGTTTCGTGAATCCGGGAAGTTTGAATTCCCCCGGAATAAGTTCCGGGCCATAGATAATTTTATTAACGAAAATGTGATCCTTAATAAGAAGAGTATTCATCATTGAACCGGATGGGATCTGATAAGCCTGAAATAAATACTGATTAATTAAGAGCACAACACCGGCAGCCCAGAGAAATGCCTCAATCCAGTCAATAATGGCATTTTTTGCCTGCTGCTTTTTTTTGAGTCGTATTTTCTTTTTTTTTCTATACGATAGATATCTTTCGGTCACTGTTTGAACGTTATTAAACCATCTTTCCATGTCGGGAACAGTAGCACAGAAAGTTGACGTTGACAAGGTGGGGCAGATAAGGATAATGTCCAGTTATGAGAAAAGAAAAATTAACAAACGAAAGTGACGTAAAAGTACGTCTTAAACCAATATTTAATATAAAACCCGGTGTTTATCTTACAGGACTGTATCTTCTTGTTTTACTTGTCATTCTTTTTTTCGTTTTCGTTTTTCCTGGAATACGAAACTACGGGACACGGTTTTCATTCATTACCAAACCGGATTTAACGTTGGTTTTTGTCGATAATCAATACAGGGGTACTACACCCTGCAGCATCTTTATTAGGAGTGGCAATCATAAAATTGTACTAAAAAAAGGGTATTTTCAATCGATAACCCTCAATAAAAAAGTTTCGGGAAGATTGTTCTTTTCTTTAATTCTACCGCGAATAGAGCGTGTTAATCAAAGTATGGTTCTTACCGAACCTGAAAAATATTTAAAAAAACGTTTCAGTGAAATCAGCGGTTATGCATTAATGAATGATTTTTATGATGGATATCAATATCCGCGGCTTATTACTCAAACAGTTAAGGAATTTTCAGAGGGTTCGGATCCGGACAAACTTCCTTTATTGTATGATTTTCTCTATAGCATGAGAATGAATTTCGGGAACCCGGCTTTGATCAATGATTTAAAATCCGGAATTGACTTTCTACTCCCGTTGGAAAATAAAAATAAATCCGAATTCGACACAATTAAAACATTTTATACTGCTCACGGATTTAAAACAAACGGCCTTCTGCTTTCCTACCTTTCCGCATTTCCGTCGGATAAAAGAGAAGAAGTAGAAAAAAAACTGTCAACTGACAGTGAACTTAAAAAGATTATTGCTTTACTGCCTATTAAAAAAACGTTACACGTAGATAATTTCTCCGGTTTGAAAAATGTTTCGTTTAACGGATTCTCATTTATTGGCATACCCAGTGGAAATTTTACAGCAGGAGTTCTTCCTCAAAATAGTAAAGATCTTCTGGCAGACAACGTTCTCCAAAGTTTTCCCCACCGGGAAACAGTACGTTCTTTTTATATGCTGGATAGAGAAGTAACTACCGGTCAATTTCAACAATTTCTCAAGGACAATCCCGGGTGGGATAAAACTTCACTTTCTGCATTAATGAAAAAAAAATACGTTACCGAAGATTATCTGACAAATTACAACCCTCAGGTAAAAGATGTTCCCGTTTCAAATATTTCGTGGTTTGCCGCGGATGCATTCTGCAGATGGTTAACTGAGCAATTACCAAAGGGATTGAGTAAGTTTGAAGTACATCTTCCGACTGAAGCACAGTGGGAATGGGCTGCTCAGTTAAATCTATCAGGAAATACAAAAAAAATATTTACCCAAACAGGAGCATCAGGAGCACTCGCTGCCAATTTCCAGCGTCAGGGTAAAATCGGAATATCGGATATGCTGGGAAACCTCTGGGAATGGTCTGATAACTTCTACTTTCCGACGGACACTGAATACGGAGGTTTTGGTCTGCGCAATTTGACTTTTGAAGGCGCAGAAAAATCAATTCGGGGCGGCAGCTGGGCGAATGATATAGATATAATTTCAGTAACAACCCGGGGATCACAACCACCTTCATGGTGTACTCCGTTCCTTGGCTTCAGAGTTGTTCTGGTTAGCAAAAACAAATAATGGCAAAAGAAGATAATAAAGTTAAAATTCTTGCCGACAACAGGCGTGCCCGGTATCAGTATTCCGTGGAGGATACGCTGGAATGTGGAATAGCACTTCAGGGCACAGAAGTTAAATCGATGCGTGGTGGAAAATTTTCTTTTTCAGATTCCTATGGAAGAATTATAAACAGCGAACTTATTCTTGTCGGTTTTCATATATCTCCTTACACATTTGGTAATCTTTTTAATCATGAACCTGATCGAAACCGTAAACTTCTTGCGCATAAACAGGAAATAAAAAGGTTAAAAAGAAAGGTTGATGAGAAAGGTTATACCCTGGTTCCTCTGAAATTTTACTTAAAAGAGGGGAAAGTTAAGCTTCTTCTGGGTATATGCAAGGGGCGGCAGGTGCAGGATAAACGGGAATCGATTAAAAAACGAGACCAGCTGCGCGACGCGGCACGAGAAACCAGAGGAAGATTTTAGATCAGCTTGATTTAATCACTTAATAATAGTATATTATATCTGCAACAAAACCCCGGGGGTGTAAGGGTTTCGACTGTTGGATTGTACAGTTCAGGGTTGCAGGCGGAGCTGTTCTAACTCCTTAAACTGGGCAAAACAATTAACTGCTGAAGATAATAACGCAGATTTCGCATTAGCTGCATAGTTCAGCTATCGGGTCCTGGCACTCACGCTCTGAAGTGTCAGGGGGCCTGTAATAAACCAGGGCTTACTTCGGGAATTGTCTGTTATTTCCGGGGGACACCTTAATCAGACTTTAAAGGAAGCCGGTTCGCTTTTATACCGTGTTTGCTTTGAAAATTAAATAAGAGCTAAGCCTGTAGATATTTTGCGCTGGCCCATCAGGACCCGGGTTCGACTCCCGGCACCTCCATCCCCCTTAATCTTCCGGATACCGGAGTTTTGTCATGTGGTTGAATATTCGCCCCTTTGCACGTTTTGTATCATATTTTTTTAGGCGTTTACTTCGCTCAGGTCAGGCAATTCAGGGGTCCGCTTCGCTTCCGTCCTGCACAAATTATTATCTAAAAAAATCCGAGATTAGCTCATTTTTCCAACAGCCATTTCCATGCCGGCAGGATATGTATTGTAATATCATCTTTCCTGACAATTTCTTCGTAATTTCTGGAAATAATAAGGTTTACTTTCGACTGCAAATAATTTGCACTTTTGAGCAAGGCTCTTTGTTCTCTTTTTCTAACTTCCGGATCATCAAGATTGTAACAAACCTGAATCAGTATGGGCTGTGTTTCTCCATGTCTAAGAGCAACAAAATCAACTTCATAACCCTGCCTGGTTTTGAAGTATGAGAGTTGGTATCCTTTTCGTTTTAATTCAATAAAGATTAAGTTTTCAAAGGCTCTCGAATTGTTTTTATTAATTCCCGGAGATACAGCGTATCCCAGCGCCCAGTCTATTGTGTATAATTTTTTGTAATTTTGAATACGAACGGCTTCTGATTCACTAAAAATCTCTAAAGTATAAACGAGAAAGGCTTCTTTTAGATATTCCAGGTAACGATATATAGTTTCAACTGAAAATCGTACTGGAATCTGTCTTAATTCTTTTACAATATTATTAATAGACATGGGCCGGCTTACACGAACCAGCAGGGATTTATAAAACTGTGTAAAGGTTACAATATTTATTTTGTCATTTGGGTGAGCTTCGATAATATCATTTAAAATCATTGTATCCCAATAACTCTGAAGTAGTTCCAGATGTAGTTCTCCAGGAAGATTAAGTAAACCAGGGAAACCACCCTGAGACAGATAACGTTCAAAATAATGAATCAATTCCGATTTGCCCTTACTTGATTTACTGTCAGGGTCTATCTTGTAATGAAGGAGGAATTCTCTAAATGAGAAAGGGTACATTGGCAGAGAATAATTTTTTCCTCTTAATGCAGTGGAAATTCCTCCTTTTAAAAGTTTTGAAGTTGAACCGGTTATCAGTACTTTGTGATATGTGTTGTCAAGAAGGTAAAGGATATAATCCTCCCAGCCGTCAATTCTGTGAATTTCATCAAAAATAAACCATACTGTTTCTTTATTCCTTTTATCCGGGAACAAAGAATAGTATGCCTGATCAATTGCATGAAATTCTTTGGATGGAAAACTTATTATTCTGTGGTCATTGAACTGAATACGGCAGATGTTGCTTCTGCTAACCCCTCTGTTTATTAATTCCTGTATATATTGATATGTTCTGTATGTTTTTCCTGTTCTTCGTGCTCCCGTAATACAAATACTCATATTTTCAATTTCCGGAATAAATACATCTCTTTCAGTGTATTTTGGAATTAAAGAATTTATTGAGTCCAGAATTATCTCTTTAAATACGTCAATAAGCATATAACTATTATAGCTTATTTACTTACAGAAAACAAGAAAAAACGTCATATTTTACCTGTCAAGAGAAAGATATATGAATTTATTATACCTCCCAAAGGTAAGAAGAATATAAATAAATAGAGACGGAGCATGAATTTCGCTGGTAGTATTATGTTGACAAGCTGTGTTCAGGCGGGGCTCTATCTCATAACTTGTTCCCGGTTTATTCTCCCTCTTCAAATCCTTTTACAAGAATTAATTTCGGGAAAATATCCCTCTTAGTTTAATTTAACTGCGGGAATTAACAATAGCTGGTGTATAATTCTTATTACAGTAACAATTCTATAAATACTTGATCTCCACAACCTAAAGGTTGTATCTTAGGACATAACTGACAAGGAATTGGTGAAGCTGCTAAAAAAGAATGGCTGGAAAGTAGTTCGGATTAGTGGATCCCACCATTTAATGCAAAAGGATCAGAAAACAGTACCAATTCCCATGCATGGAAAGAAAGACCTGGGAAAAGGGTTACTAAATACAATATTAAAGCAAACAGGTTTAAATTGAAAGATTTTGGAGGTACATATGTATTATTATGCTAATATTAAAAAAGAGGACAATATTTTTGTTGTTTCCTTTCCTGATTTCCCTAATATAAATACTTTTGGAGAAACCCTTGAATCAGCAAAAATGATGGCTTATGATGCTCTTAACCTGACACTTGGATATGATTCTGAGCGTGGTTTTATTCTTCCGGAAAGAACTGAAATTAAAGACGGATATAAGATTAAAGTTGAAGAAAATATCCATTTAGCATCTCTCTTCAGATCTCTACGAGGGAATCGTCCACAATCAGAAATTGCCAAAAAATTGGGAATTTCGTATCAAGCCTATCAAAAACTGGAAAACCCGGATAAGTGTAATCCAACCGTACAAACCCTGGAAAAGTTAGCTTCTGTGTTTGATAATGAAGTGTATATTGATTTTGTTGGATCTCATTAACTGTGTTATAAGCTTTGTTCGCTGTTATGCGATTATTCCTGACTCCCCTGGTGGAAAATCCTGCACCTCCATCCCCATTAATCTTCCGGATACCAGAGTTTTGTCATGTGGTTGAATATTCGCCCCTTTGCACGTCTGGAGAACATAAAAACAACGAACAGCAGATACATGAGGTTTATACCGACAGCCGCCCAGAACCACAGAGGATTACCCGTAGTAAACGTTCGCAGAGGCAGATTAATGGTAAGAACATAGGGAATGGCAAAGGCGAATGTCAGCCCGGACGCGTACGTATAATCTGTTGCTACAGGAGTTTCAAATTCCGGGTCAACAACACGCAGGAGAGCGAGTCCCGTTGATAAGGTTCCGGTGGAAACACCAAAAATAAGTAATGTTCGCAGAAACCGGTTATCCCTGAAAATCCTTGAGCCAAACCAGATAACAGAATAGGTCGTAATAATCGCTCCTGTTCCGGTAACAATAAGAATTGGAAGCCAGTATTTTGAAACAATAACAAGAGAAATAGCCGCGATTGCACTGGCAACCATTAAATCAACAGAAAAACCGGATATTCTGTTTAATGTAAGATTATCCATAATATGCTGCGTATGGGTTAACTTCAGAACCTGTTTCATAAGAAGTCCTATAAGCGCTGCAAAAATAAAACTAAGGCCCCAGAAAGTTGCAGCAAGCTGTTCTCCCGGTTTACCGGCAAAAGAAAGAACAAAGGTAAGTCCCTTTAGAACAAGGAAAGTTATAAAATAGCCAATAAAAACAAGAGAAAGGTTGAGAGTAAGACTGTCTATAGCTTCAGTATTAGTTGTCTGATAGGAACCGACGGGCAGTTTTGAATTTCTTGGTCTTATACCGCTTTTAATTTCTTTATTGTTGAGAAAAAGTATCCGGTCTTCACATATCCATTTATGCCGGATACCATAATTAATAAGAAATATCCCTCCAAAGCTGCAAATAAGAAAACCAACCGCTGCAAAGGTAAGACCAATATTGCCAGCATCATGGACACCAAAAGCAGCCCAGCTTTTCCCTATAGAATAGGCCTGCCCAGGCCCCTGGGCGAAACCGAGAGGAAGAAGGTAGCCAAAAGAATGAAATAAATCAGGTCGTATGGTTTTAATCATGAGAATTGTTAATAAAAGACCTGTCAGCCCCTGAAAAGCATATTCAAGTAAAACAGAAAGTGTTGTATTAAAAATGCGACCCCTTGACGTTTTCTGTCGGGGGGGAGCTTTAAGGGTCAGAGCAACAAAGGATATACTGAGTAAATGATAGGCAAGAATACCAAGGCCTGCAGAACTGACACCCATGAGAGGGAAAACATAATTATACAATGGAAGAAGGATAAAACCGGCAATAAGAGCATTAGGTATAAGGAATTTCTGCAGGAATGTAATTTTTGACCTCATCCAGGTAGCCAAAACCAATGCCATGGAAATAATACCCAGATCTATAAAAAACCGCCAGTCAAAATTCATCTAACTTCCCCCTGATGATATATAAAAATAGTATCTTCCATTATTGTAAAAAAAACAATAATATTTTAATATTTCATTAAGCAATTTTTTATGAAGAGCTATCCATACCAATGATAGATTGGAGTTTTTTTTCGTGAGTAAAAATATTTCGCATAATGTTTCCATAAATAGAAGATTCTATTCTCTTCTCGGACCTCTGATGAACCTTTATTTTAAATTCAGGTTCAACCTGAAAGCAAAAGTCCCGCCTGAGATTGAAAAATTACTCCCACCCTATCTCATTCTACCCAATCATCAGGGATTTTGGGACCCTTTTATGATTGGATCACTCTTTAAATATCCAATATTTTATATTACATCCGATGCGGTTTTTCGTTATCCTCTTTTAAACTTTTTCATGAACCTTCTTGGCGCAATTCCAAAGAAAAAAGCGCAGTCGGATCTTGAATCGATTAAAAACATTATGAAGATAAAAAATGCCGGTGGTATTATTGGTGTTTTTCCTGAAGGGCGGCGTACATGGGACGGTGTAACACTTCCATTAATAGAATCAACATCAAAATTGATTAAATTGTTAAAAGTACCTGTGGTGACAGCAGTTTTTAAGGGAGGGTATTACAGCCAGCCCCGATGGGGAAACAATATTCAAAAAGGCAAAGTTACTATTAATTTTAATATTTTATTTAATAAAGAAGAGATAAAACTACTTACAGTAAAGGAAATCCATCATAAAATAAGTGAAGCACTGTATTTTGATGAAATTAAGTATCAACAAAAAGAAAAAATACTGTACAAAGGGAAAAATTCTGCTGAGCATATTGAACAGGCATTATTTATGTGCCCAAGTTGTAAAAAAGTTGGGACACTCCTTTCCCATAGGGATTCTGTAATCTGCACTGAATGCGGTTATTCGGTTACGCTTAATATATACAGAGAGCTTGAGAGTTCCGTATCCACCCCTCTTTTTACAAATATACGTGACTGGAACAGATGGCAGATAAAGGAACTCGAGAAATTAATCAAGGAAAAATCTCCAAATTCCAGTATCTTTAAAAACAGTCATCTTACTATTCACATCGGAAACCGAACTGGCCGAATGAAACATCTCTTTCATGGCAAAGCAGAACTTTCACCGAAGCTGATTACATTGAGAAATTCTTCTGGAATTATTGTTATGCAAATACCTGTTAATGAACTGATTGGTATTAACGTCCAGAACAAGGAAAAACTTGATTTCTATTATAAAGGGAAACTTTATAATATATTCGATCGGAAAAAAAGATTCAGCGCATACGGCTGGCTTTTAGCAATACAATATTTGCAGAGAAATCAAACAGATTAAGGTCCATGGGTAGCTTTTTCCTCTGATTCAGGTTCAAGAAAACCAAGTTCCACAGCAATTTCTCCAATTTTTTTATATTTATGACGTTTTTTAATTTTATATACCTCTTCAGCCTGTTCAAAGGAGAGCAGGTTCAGTCTCACTCTTTTGCTGTTAATTTTTTCATTCATTACAACATAGTAAAAGGGCATCTGTTAGATTGTCAACAGGAAAGTTTTGTCATATTCTACTTTTTTAAAAGAGATTCTTGCCAATTCGAGTACCAGGAGAGTATACTTACCGTATGGTTCATCCACATTTTTTGCTTCATCTTGCAATTATTCTTATTTTATCAAAATATATTGCGGCAGTTTCACTTAAATTCAAAATGCCTCCCGTTCTTGGTATGATTATTGTTGGAATTATTATTGGCCCATCAGCTCTTGATATTGTAAAAACAGATATTGTCATTCAATGGCTCGCAAAGCTTGGTGTCATTCTTCTTCTTTTTACTGCCGGACTTGAGACTGATCTGGTCCAGATGAAATCTCAGGGTAAAGCATCACTTTTAACAGCTACCGGTGGAGTATTGCTCCCCTTTGTTTTAGGGTATTTTACTTCAAAATTTTTTGATCTTGATAATTATTCTGCTACGCTTATTGGAACTGTTCTCATGGCTACCAGTGTCAGTGTGACTGTTATGACCCTTATTGAAATGAAACGACTTCATTCCTCTGAAGGAACTACTGTCCTGGGTGCTGCAATTATTGATGATATTATGGGTATCCTCATGCTCACATTTGTCTTTGGCCTTCATGGAGGAGAAGGTGAAATATCCTTTGCCGTTTTTAAAATCATTGGTTATTTCATAATTGCCACTCTTTTTGGATTTTTTCTGTTCAAACCGATTCTTCGTTTTACTAAAAAATTAAAAGTTGAATCGGGCGTCCTTACCACTGCTCTTTCACTATGTTTTTTATACGCCTGGGGTGCTGAAAAATCCGGTATTGCTGAAATAACCGGAGCCTATATAGCCGGTCTTTTTATTGGTCAGACACGTTTTAAAAGAACAGTAAGTGAGGGCATTGAAACACTGGGACAATCATTTTTTGTTGCGATATTTTTTATTAATATCGGACTTGAAACTCATCTAAACACCATTTCCGGTAACCCGTTATTTATCATTCTAATAATTATATTTGCTGTTATAGGTAAAATGTTCGGTGCCGGTATTGGAGCAAAGATTGGCGGGTTTTCATTGACGCAATCATCGAGAATCGGAATTGGAATGATTCCGCGGGGCGAAGTCGCTCTTATTATTTCATCCATGGCCCTTGCACGGGGTATTTTTACCCAGACAGAATATTCAACTGTTGTTTTAGTTGTTATTTTTACCGCGGTACTTACACCACCGCTACTCAAATTTGCATTTAAGGAGAAAACTAATGAAAGAGGCAAAAGTTAAAGAAATACGACAGATTGTTACTGTTGAACCTGTTGTTGTACTTGAAGAAACACCGCTATATGAAATTGTAAAAATATTTATAAATAATCCAATAACACGGGCCGCATATGTTGTTAACAGTGAGGACTGTCTGGAAGGTATTATTACGATTCAGGATATACTCAAGCGAGTAAGTATCGATTTCTTTTCACTTTCTTCCTTCTCTCTTGACGCAAGCTTTTCAGGTTATCAAATTGCAGCATCAGCAAGAGATTCAACTGCTAAAGATCTTATGAATCCTGAAGTATACTTTGTCTATGATGATGATCCCATAGAGAAAGCTTTCAATCTTATTTTCCAGTATAGTGCCGGCGAAATACCGGTTATAAATAAGGATAATAAGCTTATAGGGGATCTTAATATTGTAGAACTTCTTGTGTTATGGAACGAAACAAAGCAAAATACGGGAGAGTAACAATGTATATAATAGATTATCTAAAGCCGGAAGCAATAACGCTAAAACTGGAAGGGAAAAGAAAAAAAGAAATACTCTATGACCTTATAAAGAAAGCATGCTCTACCGGAGTGCTTCCACTTGACAAAGCAGATGATATTTTTTCTTCTGTCATGGAACGTGAACAACAAAACTCAACAGGAATTGGGAATGGGATTGGAATACCTCATTGCCGGACTGATTTTGTATCTGAAGGAACAATTATTGCGGCAACCATTCCCAACGGAATTAAGTATAATTCTATTGATAACAAACCGGTGAATATACTGTTCCTTTTTATTTTTCCTGGCAGTGAAAATAAAGAATATCTTCAGGTCCTTGCAAAATCAGCCAGGTTATTGGGAGATGAATCTATTAGGAATAAACTCATTCTTTCAAATACAAAAGATGAATTTAGAGAAATTATAGCCCAAAATGATGTTATTCCTATCCAGAGAGGGAATAAAGGTAAATACTTATTTATACTTGCTCTCAGTGATCAGAAACAAATGCAGCATGTTATATCGAATCTCGTCGAAATAGGTGCCCAGACATCTCTTATTGTTGACAGCGAAACACTTGAGAAAAAGCTGGCTTATGATATTCCGATTTTTGCCGGACTTACCTATTTTAAAGGTAAAACCCCCTATTCAAAAACATTCATTGGTATTCTTAATAATTCAAACCAGATTGATTATTTAAATGACCTGCTTATTCGTGAAGGTATTGATCTAAGTAAACCTGGCGCGGGATTTCTCCTCTCAATAAAAACTGATAGAATTATAGGTGGTATACCGGAAGAAATAGATATTTAGATATTACTATTGAAAATTATACTTGCACAGATCAATAACGGTAAATCTATTATCAACTCCCATTTTATTGAAAATATTATAAAGATGAAGTTTCACTGTGGACTCTGAAATATGCAGTCGTTCTGCAATCTCCCTGTTACTGGCTTTATACTCTATAAGGATACGTAATACGCGCTCTTCGGCTGGTGAAATATGTACATCCGTAAGGTTAAATGGTTTTTTATCCAGTTCGAGAGATAATATTTTTTCTTCAATTTCTTTGTAATTTAGTCTGAGTGTTTTATTTTCCTCAAAAAGCGTTTCATCACGATAAAAAATATCTTTCCATATAGCAAGGACAAATAAAACCATAAAAAGAGAAAATTGAAGCATGCTGTTATGAAGAATAAAAACATCCGTATTGTGGATATATGCCGAACCCTGAGCCAGAATAACTAAAAAAGAAACGAGAATTATATATTTAAGCTTTGTTTTAGTTTTAAAATATCCATACTGTCTGGCTAACAGCCAGGCCATAAAAAAGAGGCTTGGCCCATATACTTCATCATAAGCAGTCACTATATTCGCAACTCCGGTCAAAGCAATTGATAGTACCTGAAAAAATTTTAATAATTTACTCTCCACAAATAAACTTAAGTAACCTGGAATAAACAAAATAAAATCAAGCAAGACATGAGGAGTAAGAAACGATTGACCTATTGACAATCCAGCGTACATGTCTTCAGCAATATTTGAGATTATTACGAAAGTTCCAACAGTTGTAATGAGAAATCCAACTCGTTTTTGTATTGTGTTTATTTTAAACTTCAACTCCAGACTCCCTTCAGAGCCTCATCAATTGTCATGAGTTCTGTTATTTCCGATTTTTTATTTTCTAATATATTCTCTATCAGTTTTTTGGATAATTCATCATAGTCCCACTTCCCGAGAGCTACGGGATTGTATTTTCCAATTTTTTCATCGATACTGCTGTCTTTTTTATAGTTTGCAATCATGCAGAGTGCCAAAAGGTCATTACTCTTTTGAATAACGTCTTTGTCTCCCGTTAAAAAATTGGTTATTGGAAGAAGACGAGTGTATATATCAGCATCATCTGCCTCTTTGTGGATAAATATTGTTTTCCCAATTTCAGTACAGGAAACTAAATAGAGCGATAAATGGCAGAAAGAAACAACTTCAGGCTTTATTGACTCAGCTATATAAGGTGTCGCAACAATAATTTTTGCTATTTTATTATTTTTAAGCCACGCTTTTTCAGCAATGCTGTAATTGAAAACTACAGCAGCTTTGTCTGTCAGTGATTCCCACATAACATTGGTAAATTTTCTCAAAACCACCTCCATAGAGTTATCTCTGGTCAGTATAAACTAAAAACAGCCTTTTTGAAATATAAAAGTGTTATTTATAAGCATTGGAACGAGAAAAATTTACTTTTTTAAATTTACTTTTTTAAATTTACTTTT
>CAYSXD010000008.1:0-2460 GCA_964434925.1 uncultured Spirochaetaceae bacterium | reverse complement strand
AAATTTACTTTTTTAAATTTACTTTTTTAAATTTACTTTTAAACCTGGTTCATTTTATACCGGTTATGACATTTGTCCATACAACTACAGTATTAATATAGTATAATTGAAGATAGAATTAGTGTTAATCTATATATGAGAGATATAGTATATAATGGATGTTTTAGATATATATAACAAGATAGGAACTGATTGTCAATAAAGAAGGATATGTAAATAGGATATGCTGCCCGTAAATAATGTCGAAACGTATAGGTAAATACAAAACCAGGAATAAATAATATCTGTCAGTGCAATAAACCGGATGGTATCACTGAGTCAAAAGATTTTTCAGGGGCTAAACAAACATTAAGAAGTTTTGACGCATAAGCTGCTACTGCATACCTTTTCGGCAACGTTTGTAATGCTTCAAAAATACGAATGATATATTCTTTTGATGTATCATCCCCATGAACAAAGAATTTTGCTATATGCTGAAGATCCGTGATAGATAAGGGATAGATTTCCATCCCTGACAGAGCATGACTATATGTGGATGATAGGAGTCCTACTAAGGCAAGAAGTATTTTGATTGAAAAGTTAAGAGGTGAATTACCTGATAAAATTTCCAGAGTATGGAGAATCATCATCCTGTCCGGAGAAATTGAAGCAAAAAATGTTGCAGCTTCTTTATTCTCAAAAAGAATATCAACAACAGAAATTTTATTTGAAGCCAAAAGATTAAAAAACATACTAATGTTTTTTCGTGTTACCCGCCAACTTTGCAAATATCGGGCGTATGAAATAAGTACATTTTCCGCTTCGGGACTTGAATCGGCAATAACAGACTCAATATTAATGAATCCGGAAGGTAAATCCTCCATGTACTACATATTTTCCGGCAGATAATCTTCCCGGACCGGAGAAAAAACTTCGACAACCAATGAATTTTTCAATGCCTGGACACTATGCATTATATCAGATTCAATACACCAGCTGTCTCCGGGTTTAACATCAAATATTTCTCCATCTATACTAAGAAGAACAGCTCCCGAGACAAGATACCCTGTTTGTTCATTTGGGTGATGATGTTCAGGAATAACGGTACCCATTGCAAGTTTAAATTCCGTTAGGAGAGTTTTTTTCCCGTGAGCAAGTGTTTTTATAGAAACACCCGGCAGTACTTCTTTGTATCCAATTATCTTCTTTTTGTAAAACATACATACCTCTTAATAAAGTTTACAAAATTTTAAACATTATTTCAATTTGAATCTTGAAATAAATCGAATTAAATGTTTTCCTTAAATAAGGGCTCCCTGATGGAAGAACAAAATTTTTTTTCAAAATACCACATTAATCCTCTTTCCTTTGATCAAAGTGGTTTGAAATGGGAAATGTTAAAAAGTATTTCAGAAGATTACTCCCGGGATAAAGCCGTACTTGCTAAAACGGCAAAACAAATTGTTGACCAATTAATGCAGTCTGACTATGTTCACTCAATAAACTATAGAATTAAGAAAGATGAACATTTAATAGAAAAAATCATTCGAAAAAAAATACAGAATCAGGACCGAAATATTGATTTAGCCCATTACAGAAATGAAATTACTGATTTAATAGGTGTGAGAGTACTCCATCTTTTTAAGGAAGACTGGATTCACGTAAATAATTTCTTAAAAGAAAACTGGGAATTAAAAAATCAGCCGGTAGCATACGTACGAAACGGAGATTCTAAAAGAATTCTTGAATACTATCAGGAAAACAACTGTCGGGTGGAAGAACATCCTTTCGGTTATCGCTCAGTCCATTATATTATTAAAAAAACAGTCAATAGAAAAGAATATAACGCTGAAATACAGGTAAGAACTATTTTTGAAGAGGCATGGGGAGAAATAGACCATTTCATCCGATATCCTTATCATTCTGATGATGAACTGCTTTTCAGGTTATCTTCTGTTCTTAACAGAATATCCGGAAGTGCCGATGAACTTAGCACATATATACGTTATTTAAAAAATCAAACCGAGAAAACCGATCAACGTTATTCGGATGAAATAAAAGCCAAAAACAAAATTATCGATGAGTTAAAAAGCCAGATAGATGCTCTTGAAATAGCTCATGAAGAGAAATTTATCATTGCGGAAAAACTCGATCAACTTGAACGAGAATCAAAAAATCCTCTTACATCCTTCGCAGATGATACCTTATGGCTTGATACATTTATTCAGACTCCTCTTTTTAAGAATATTTCTTCAAAAATCGAACAACTAGGTGTCATTGAACCGACACAAAAGGATCTTGAAATCATGGGTAAGGCACAGAGTGAGCTAAAAAAAATGCTGAATAATCCTGAGAAACTCAAAGAACTGTTATCTGATAAACACGTATCAAAACTTATAGAACAGCTTGAAGATAATGAATAACAGTGTTTATTCTCAAACGAACGAGTGAAGCGGACCAACTTGTTGGTACTGTTTTCGA
>CAYSXD010000007.1:0-24273 GCA_964434925.1 uncultured Spirochaetaceae bacterium | reverse complement strand
ACCTGGTCTTGTTATGTTTATCCCCAATCTGGTCATGGGGTGAGATCACACTATTCTGCTCCATAGTAAATACCTAAATTGGCCTGATAGACAAAACCCCTGGAATGACGCTTTCGGGGGTTTTAATTATTATTAAGCTATAAATAACACAATCAGTGAAGGAATTAAGAGATATAACAGAGAGGTTGCTTGCGGCCTCTTGGGTCCATGCTGCCGGCTGTTTATGTTGACCTCAGTAACTTCACAGGATATGATGAGCGTATGGAAAAGCGTAAAATAGCGGTGAAGGCGTATAAATTTGCTTCACTGGCCGACAAAGATAGAGGAACAGGGAAACAGAAAAATAAAAATAATCCTGCGGGGTTCGTAAAGGAAGGCACGGATACTGCCGGTAAAAAAAAACCGGGGAATTTTACCGGTCAAAAAGGATACAGGAAGGCGGCAAAGTTCCTCCTCCTTTTAGGGGAAAAAGAGGCGGCAAAAGTTTTAGGGCATTTTTCAGATGCTGAAATACAGATAATTACCAGAGAAATTGCCTCAATTAAAAAAATATCCAAGGAAGAATCCCGGTCGATTTTACAGGAATTTGGATATTTTGAGCCGAAAAAGCCATATGCGTCAAACGGGGGAATAGAAGCCGCAAGGGAAATGCTCTGTAATGCCTTTGGGGAAGAGAAAGGTATAAACATATTTAAAAAAGTACTTCCTTTTGGGGGTGAAAAACCTTTTGCTTTTCTGGAAGATCTGGAAAATGAGCAACTTATTATGGTATTGCGTAAGGAGAGTGTTCCCGTCCTGGCTGTTATTTTTAACTATCTCAACCCGGTAAAAGCTTCCGTTGTTCTGGAAACACTTCATCCTGACATGCAGAAAGA
This sequence comes from uncultured Spirochaetaceae bacterium, assembly GCA_964434925.1. Taxonomy (GTDB): domain Bacteria; phylum Spirochaetota; class Spirochaetia; order B11-G9; family B11-G9; genus S145-15. The sequence goes on along the minus strand of CAYSXD010000007.1, from coordinate 23,398 downwards.
GCTTATAAGCCGCATGGCGGGAATGCGTCGTGTCGCTCCTGAAGCACTCAGAGCTATTGAAGCAACGCTTATAGAAAGAATTCGTACGCAGGGTAAGATTGTAACAGAGGAAATTGACGGGCAGAGTGTTCTGGCGTCAATTTTAAAGAATATGAACCTTTCAGACGAGGATCGAATTCTCAGCCGTTTGGAGACAGAAGATCATACTCTTTCGGATTCCATACGGGAGAAACTTTTTACCGTTGATACCGTTCTTGATATGCGGGACCAGGATCTGCAGAAAGTATTGAGGGATTTCAGTGACAGGGAAGTTGCTTTTCTTTTAAAAGGGCGGCGTAAAAACTTGAGGGATAAACTCCTGGATAATTTATCCGACCGGAGAAAAGAGTTTATTCATCTGGAAGAGGAAAGCCTTGGCCCCCAGCTTCGTTCTGATGTTGATAAATCCATGAAAGATTTTCTCAATTATCTCCGCGATCTGGAAATCCACGGCACGGTACTGTTCGATAGAGAAAAAGATCAGTATATTTAGGTGGAAGGGAGACGGGAGAATGGAAGAATCTATCTGATTTTGATCTTCCGGCGAACAGGATTATGATAAAGAGTAGTGCACATATAGTAGAGGAGGACCTTGTGTATTCAACAGGCATTGCATATTTACTGTGGTTTGTTTCAGGATTTGGAGCGTTGGGGTTCCATAGATTTTATCTGGGTAAATTTGGGACCGGCCTTCTCTATATGTTTACCGGAGGTCTGGCGGGTATTGGATCTATTTTTGATTTACTGACACTCCCTCTGCAGGTACATGAAGCGAACCTGAGAATAGGATACCGGCGGGCATTGTGGGAGGATGTTCACACAGGTGGATACGGGAGAGAACGTCATGACTCTTCTCGTACCGGTACGGCCGGTCAGGTAAAAAAAGATTCAATGGAGAAAGTGATTCTTAAAACCGCAAAGAAAAATAAAGGGGTGGTAACTCCTTCTGAAGTAGCTCTGGAAGGCGGATTTGATCTTGATGAAACCAAAAATGCTCTGGAGAAGCTTGTTGGAAAAGGTTTCGCGGAAATCCGGGTTAAAAAAACAGGGACGTACGTATACTTTTTCAGAGAATTTTCCAACGGGATCCATCCTGATCTGGAAGATTTTTAAGGTATGGACGCACGATCGCATAATTATCTGTTTTTAGAAAATAATTTGTGGACATTGTTTAGAAGAGGTTATACACCGCTCCCTTGAATTTGATTGTCTGGAAACGTATAATCCAACTCACGCCATTTGTTAAAGAAAGGAAATATCATGACTGTTGAAGAATTGCGCACAAAATATATAAAATTTTTTGTAATGAAAAACCATAAACAGATAAACGGTAAATCTCTCATACCGGAAAATGATCCTACTGTTCTTTTTACCACTGCCGGGATGCATCCTCTCGTACCGTATATTCTTGGAGAAGAACACCCTTCCGGTAAACGCCTGGTGGATTTTCAAAAATGCATCCGTACAGGAGATATAGATGATGTGGGAGACGCCAGTCATCTTACCTTTTTTGAAATGCTTGGAAACTGGTCATTAGGTGATTATTTCAAGAAAGAAGCCATTACGATGAGTTATGAATTTCTGACTTCAAAAGAGTGGCTTGACTTCTCCCCGGATAAACTGTCTGTTACCGTTTTTAAAGGAGATGCTGAGGTCCCGGCCGACAATGAATCTGCTGAAATCTGGCGCTCTCTCGGTATTCCTGAAAACAGGTTATATTTTTTACCCCGTAAAGACAACTGGTGGGGACCCGCGGGGGCAACAGGACCATGCGGGCCTGATACTGAAATGTTTATTGATACGGGGAAGGAAGCATGCGGCCCGGACTGCCACCCCGGTTGTTCCTGCGGAAAATATTTTGAAATATGGAACGATGTATTTATGGAATATGAAAAGAAGGAGGACGGCAGCTACGTTCCTCTTTCCCGAAAATGCGTTGACACAGGAATGGGAATAGAGAGAACTGCGGCTATGCTTCAGGGAAAGGAATCTGTCTATGAAACAGAATATTTTTCGGAAGTAATTCACCATATAGAAGCTCTCTCCCCTTTTAACTATGGAACTGATGAGCCTATCGGTTCCTCGTTCCGAATTATCACCGATCACATTCGGACTGCTGTTTTTATTCTGGGCGATGAAAGTGGAGTCAAACCGTCAAATCTGGGACAGGGATATATCCTCCGCCGTCTTATCCGGCGGGCTATCCGGCACGGAAGAAAACTACAGGTTGAGGGATCGTTTCTGCCGGTTCTGGCGGAAATAGTTGTAGGACAGTATAAAAACAGCTATGGAGATCTTGAAGAAAAAAGAACCTTTATCGTGAATGAGCTTAAAGCAGAGGAGGAAAAATTTTCTGTTACGCTGAAAAAGGGTGAAAAAGAGTTTGAAAAAATGCTGCCGAATTTTATGAGGAGCAAAAAACCCATTATCCCCGGACGTGTAGCCTTTAAATTATATGATACGTATGGATTTCCTTTTGAATTGACTGAGGAACTGGCAGGAGAAAACAACATTCGTGTTGATCGTGAAGGGTTTGATAAAGCCTTCACAAAACATCAGGAACTCTCTAAAAAGGGTGCGGAAAAAATTTTCAAAGGGGGACTTGCTGATCATTCTGAAGAAACTACCGCCTTACACACGGCAACACACTTGCTTCATAAAGCACTTCGGACTGTCCTGGGCGATCATGTACGTCAGAAAGGCAGCAATATAACGATAGAGCGCCTGCGGTTTGATTTTACCCATCCTGAAAAGATGACTCCGGCGCAGATACAGGAAGTGGAAGATCTGGTAAATGCACAGATTAAGGCTGACTTACCGGTAACAATGGAAATTATGAGTCTGGAAGAAGCTAAACTGAATGGGGCTCTTGCGTTCTTTGGAGACAAGTACGGAGAGAAGATTAAAGTTTACTCTATAGGAAATTTTTCAAAAGAGGTTTGCGGAGGCCCGCATGTTGAGCATACAGGAGTTATGGGGCATTTTAAAATAAAGAAAGAGCAGTCCTCTTCCTCAGGAGTTAGAAGAATCAGGGCTGTTCTGGAACACAGCTAGCTGCCCGCACGCACCGTTTATTCCCCTTCCCCTCCGGTATCGCCGGGTAACAGGGACACGAAGTTCATCAAGTCGTTCTAGAAATATATCGGTATTCTCCTGGGTCGGTTCCGAATAAGGAAGACCTTCCGCGGGATTCCATGGAATAACATTGATGACTGCTTTTATATCCCCTATAAAATGGCGTACTTTTTCAGCGTCTTTTCTTTTATCATTAATCCCACCCAAAAGCACATATTCCAGGGTAAAGCGTTTTTTTGTTTTTTCCTGATACTTTTTTAAAGCAATCTTGAGAGAATCAAGGGGGTTCTTCGTGCTGACAGGCATTAGGCGTTTTCGTATTTCCTCATCAGCACTAACAAGAGAAACGGCGAGTTTTACTGCCGGGCCGTTTCGGGTAAGGTCCTCAATTCCCGAGATAATACCACACGTGGAAAGGGTAATTTTACGAAGGCCTATATTTGGCCCTTCGTGATGATGGAAAATTTCTATTGCTTTTCGAACAGATTCAAGATTTGCCAGAGGTTCTCCCATCCCCATGAATACGATATGTGATATTTTTCCATATTTATTTTTCAAGAGAATATACTGCTCTACTATTTCTCCAGGATCAAGATTTCGATAGAGACCCATAGATGCCGTCCTGCAGAAAGAACAGCCCATCGCGCAGCCCACCTGACTGGAAATACAGGCAGTTTTTCTTCCCGTTTCATCCTCCAGAAGCACCGCTTCAACAAAAGAGTCGTCTCTTAATTTAAGAGTTATTTTAACGGTACCATCTTCATCAACCGATTCTTTTGAGATTTCCGAAGAGAACAATTTACTTTCCTCGGCAAGTTCGCTTCGTAAATATTTGGGAAGATCCGTCATCTCTTCAAAAGAAATTGCTCCTGAATGAATCCAGCTGAAAATCTGTTTTCCCTGGTAAGATCGGGATAGATTAAGTAACGTAACTATTTCATCCGGCAACAGACCGGTAAGCGGTTTGATTGTGTTATCTTCCATTTCTGATTTTGTCCGCCAGCCTATTGATAAAAGAATTATGCATTCCTTTTTTCTGGAATACACTAAGTATTTCAAGGGCTTTTGTTTTGTCCCCAAGAGCCAGGTAACATTCCGCTGCTTCTGTATAGAGCCGATGATTTCTTGGATCATTCAGCATAAGTGAGGTGAGGCTTTCAATTGCCTCCTTATAATTTCCCCTTGCTTTATTTAAAAGAGCAAGGCCTATAACGGCAAAAGAATCAAATTCAATATTGAGAGCTTTTTGGTAGTATTTTTCCGCATTGGTCAGATCTTCCATTTCACGGTAAGCATCACCGGCACGGGTGAGAATTACTTTATTCTCCGGATCCTTCTCAAGAATACGCAGCCAGCAATCCAAAGATTCTTCGTTTCTGTTTAATCCACGGTAACAATCAGCGAGACCGAACAGTGCGTAGAAATTATGATGGTCCAGATCAAGTGCCATAGAAAAAGACTTAAGACCCTCTTCATAGGTCCGGAGCTTCCGGTGGCAGTTTCCAATTGAGGTAAGAACCCGAATATCAATGCTGTCTCTATGAAGCTCAACCATTTTTTCCCAGTAGTAAAGGGCTTCCCGAAATTCTTTAAAGTCATAATGAAGATGGCCAAGTCCAATAAGAGCATACGCATTGTTTTGTTCAAGATCCAGAACTCTTTGGTAGAGATCTTTTGACTTTTTAAAACTGCGTACCTTTCTATAAGCATCTGCCACACGGGTAAGAACGGTTATATTATCAGAATCCTGCAGTAGGTATTCTTCCCATATTTTTATAGCTTTATTGTACTGATTCATTGCTTTGTAACAGTCCGCAAGACCAAAAAGTGCGTAATTATTGCTATCAAAGAGCTCCAGGCACTGTTGATAATAGGTGATCGCCTTATTAAACTTTCTCATTTTTCTTGCCGCGTCACCTAATCCGACGAGAGCATAGTTATTGTTTTCTTCAAGCTCCAGAATACGGAAGAAACAATCTTCAGCTTTTTTATAGTTATCTTCTTTTAATAATTGATACCCTTCCTTCGAAAGTTCGGAAATTTTTTCTGCCTTTATTTTTTCAGGTGATTGAACGGTTTCCCCATCCAACGGTATGACCTCTTCCGTTTTACTATGAAGTTCTTTTTCTTCATCCACAGACTTACTCCTCATCCATCCACTGCCGCAAAATATAAGCTGTCTCTTCAAGTAAAAGATTAAGCTTTTCTTTCGCGGGCGCTATTCTGTACATCATCAATGCTTCTACAGGGTTGCCGTTTTTTCTGAAGTAATCACCCATCCGGATAATCCCATCACTGTAGGAAGTAGTTATAAAAATTTTTTTCGCCGTATCATAATTTCCCGAATTAAATAATTCATTTCCCTTTCTAATTAGTGCAGAACGCTGAGACGGTGATAAATTACTTTTTTCAGGTTTCCCAATTTTAAGGAAACCCTTTTTTTTAACATCTTCAACCATAATCAATCGTGAAAGCCCATATTAAGATAAAATCTCAAATAGATCAAGTTTATAATGTCCCTTTTGTTGAAAGAACTTTTTGATCATCCACAATGCGGTAAGAAAACGAAAGAGCTCTGCCAAGAGCTTTAAACAGTGATTCCGCCATATGGTGGCTGTTTTCACCATACCGGCATTCTGCGTGAAGAGTAATGCCCCCTGTTGACGATAAAGCTATAAAAAACTCTCGTAAGAGCGGCATATGGAAATTGCCGGAATATTCCTGAGGAAATTTTGCTTTGTAAACAGGGTAACCTCTTCCCCCCGCATCCAGTGTTACTTCTGAAAGAGCTTCATCCATAGGAATGACAGCATGTCCGAACCGGGTAACCGGTCCATATTGTTCTACCGTTTTTTTTAGAGCTGATCCAAGAACTATTCCTGTATCTTCCACCAAGTGATGAGGATCCACCTCTGTGTCTCCTTCCGCTTTTACCGTTAATCCAATTTTTCCGTGAAAAGCCATTGCATTCAGTATATGATTGAAAAAGGGGATTTTTGTTTCAATGGAGACCGGGCCTCCATTCATATCAAGGGAAAGAGAAATCCGGGTTTCTTTTGTATTTCTTTCAATATCTATTTTTCTTGTGCTCATTTTTCGATCCTTTTTACAAAATTATTAATCGCTGTGTAATTGAGCTTATAATATGACGGGTTAACTATCAGATGAACCTGTATGTTTTCCAGCTTTTCATATATTTCAAGATTATTTGCCCTGAGTGTGTTTCCTGTTTCCACCAGGTCCACAATGTAGCGGGTTAACCCAAGTACCGGGGCAAGTTCAACCGAACCATTCAGTTTGATAATCTCAACCGGGATTCCTCTATTATTATAATAATCCCGTGTAAACCGTGTGAATTTTGTTGCTATAGTAAGTTTTTTTTCACTTTTATCGGGTTTTTGCCCCTTTTTCCCCGCTATACACATTGATGTACTACCAAAACCAAAGGTAAGCAGTTTAAAGAAACGGTATCCTGATTCGTAGAGAACATCGGAACCGCAAATTCCCAACCCTGCAATGCCGTGGTTTACATACGTTGGCAGATCTGAGTTTTTTACAAGAAATATTTTTAAAAGACCCGTGTTATCAAAGGTTATTAGTTTTCTGGTATCGAAAGAAAATCCCAATCCCTTTAGGGAAAACTGCTTCCGGACCTCATTGAAAAGTCTCCCTTTGGGTAATGCCAGGGTTAACGGTGTCATAGTATTGCTATCCTTCCCCGGTTTCGGAGGTTTTCGGCTTGTGCGTAAGCGGTCATAAAATCCTGTTTTTCTATTATAACATGTTCTTTCGGAATGGAAAAATCAGAACCCATACTGTTTTCTATTTTTCGAAGTAGAATGGAGAAACCTACCGATGGAGTATCAAGCCCGAATTGCCGCAAAAGTGCATCATATCTTCCTCCTGAAACAACTGCCGAATCAATGCCTTCAAGGTAGCCCTGGAAAACAATACCGGTATAATAACTCTGACTGCCTGTTTCGGATATGTCTATCCGGAATTGGGCAGACATATTCATTTTTTTAATCATTTCAAGTAAAGAAAGAAGGTAAACTATATTTTTTTCCTCTTTTACCGTCAGTGTATAGGCGCTTGTTTCCATAAGATTTCTGAGCTCCTCATCACTCCCGATAAAGGGAAGAAGCTCCATAATAAAGGTGAGCTTTTCCTCTGATATCCGGTTGTGGAGGAATTCGTCCAGAACTGTAAAATCTCTGTTTCCCGCCATTTCGAGAGCTTTTATTCTTTCTTCCTCTGAAAAATCAGAAAATAGAGTATTAAGAAGTTCCCTTGAACCAATATGAATCGAGGGATGTACATTAAGGGCTGAAAAGGTCTTCGATAGAAGCGTTAGAATTTCCATGTCCGCGTTAAATCCACTTTTTCCAATAAGTTCTACACCTGTCTGGAAAAATTCGTTTTTTGAAATATCTTCGAAGTTTTGATGTCGGAGGATTGCTCCTGAATAGTAAACACGCAGAGGAAGATCAGTGGAATGGGAAAGAAGACCAATTTGTTTTGCAAGAAAAAGAGTAATATCCGACCTGAGCATAAGAAGATCACCTTCTCTGTCAATCAGACGGTAAATATCTTTTTCCTTTCCCGAAACCATATCCTGATAAATTTCAAAGAAATCAAAAAGAGGAGTTTCCACAGGTAAATATCCCCAGAGCGTAAAGAGTTCATTAAGACGGGTAACTGCCTGCTGATGCCGGAATGCTTCTTCAAAGTAAAAACTTTCCGTTCCCTGTGGAATTTGAAGGAGTCGTTTTTTCTTTTCTGTCAATAGGTCCTCCTGATTTTGTACCTGTATGGTATCAGATTAGATTATCAGTGGCAATTGTTTAGAAAGAATCTCTGGAAACTCTGGAAAATATTCTAAAAAGTCTATATTTTATTGAGAAAAAGTAAAAATGATGTAAACTTAAGGTATGAGTGATAAGGTAAAAGTGGAAGATTTCTTTCTACAGCAGCATATTTCCTGTCCGGAAGAATATTCACATCAAAAGAGGGGAGAGGAAATACCTGAAAAATTTGATCTATGGGTCCGCTGGAGTCACTGGATCAAAGCTGTCCGGGGTTAAGATTCGGTTTTCTTAAAGAACCGTACGATAGACCCTCCGTATTTTTTTATCTTAAAACATTTCATATTTCCTACCGTTTCTTCCCATATATCAGATGAAGGATGATGAATCAGAACAATTGTGTCATTGTTTATAAGCTGTGATGAACCAATATTTTTAATAAGTTCCTGTTTTTTTGAAAAAATAAAGGGAGGATCGACATAAATATAATCAAAACTTTGGTTATCAAGGGCTATATAGCGTTGAACATTCATCATTTTTAATATGATATCAGATTCAACCATAGCGATATTACGGATAATAGTATTTTTCTTTTTATAATCTTTTTCCACAAGAACCACTGGTTCAGCTCCTCTGGAAGCGGCTTCCATTCCCACAAGCCCTGAACCGGAGAAGAGATCAAGAAATGAGCGTCCTTCGATATCCCAAAGAATGGAGAAGAGAGACTCTCTCATCCTGTCCATAGCGGGGCGAATAACTCCCGCAGGGCATGCTACTTTTCGTCCTCTGTATTTACCTCCGGTAATACGCATGATTAAAACTCCTTTATCCGCTGGAAAGCAGGTCCTCCTCAAACGGGGGACAGCGTTCAAAAGTTTCCCGTATCATTCTGTTAGAGCTGTCTATAAAGCCGGGATCCTTTTTAAGAAGTTCACGAGCGTCCCTCCGGGCTGTCTCCAGAATTCGGGTATCATGCAGTATATCAGCAAAGGTAAGTTTAAGGAATCCTGCCTGTCTTTTACCGGCAAGTTCGCCCGGGCCTCGAATTCTTAAATCTTCCTCCGCCAGAGAGAATCCGTCATGATGTTCCATCATGACTTTCAGCCGTTCTTTTCCAGCATCGCTTAGCTGGTCGGAATAAATTAAGAACGCATACGACTGAGCGTTTCCTCTTCCCACTCTGCCCCGAAGCTGATGAAGTCCCGAAAGGCCGAATCTTTCAGCATGTTCAATAACCATGCATGTTGCGTTTTTTACATCCACACCGACTTCAACAACACTTGTCGCGACCAGGATATTGATTTTTTTACGGTTAAAACGATCCATAAGAGCAGCTTTTTCATTACCCGGAACTTTGGAGTGGATAAGGGCAAGGGTGAAATTCGGATAAACTTCTTTTTGAAGATAGAGGAACATTCGTTCCGCGTCTTTTAAAAGGGATGATGATTCAGTTCCAGACTGACTGATCCGCGGATAGACAAAGTATGCCTGATGGCCCTTTTTGAGCTCATGTCTGACTGCTTCATAAACTCTCTTTTCGTTTTTTATTGTTGAAAGGTGTGTAATTACTGATTTTCTTCCTTCGGGCATGGTTCTTATAAATGAGACATCAAGGTCAGCAAAGATTGTCATGGTCAGAGTCCGGGGGATGGGGGTTGCCGTCATGAGCAGGAGATCGGGAGTATCTCCTTTTTTCAGAAGTGCCAGACGTTGGAGGACACCGAATTTATGCTGTTCGTCCACAATGACAAACTCAAGCCGCCTAAAGATAACATCAGAGGTAAAAAGGGCATGAGTTCCGATAAGTAGGTCTATTTTACCCGACTTGAGTGCTTCAAGAAGAGATTTTCTCTCTTTTCCAGGTATGGTACCGCTTAAAAAAGCAAGACGGACACCGAGAGGCTCAAGCAGCCGCACTGCATTTTCCGCGTGCTGCCGTGCAAGAAGTTCAGTGGGTGCCATAAATACTGCCTGTCCACCCTGTTCGATAATCCCCAGTGCGGCAATAAAGGCAACCAGTGTTTTTCCGCAGCCGACATCACCCTGAAGAAGCCGGTACATAGGCATACCCGATTCCATTTCCCTGTGTATATCCTGAAGTACTGTTTTCTGATCCACGGTAAGAGAAAAGGGAAGAGTGCTTAGCAGCTTTTTTGATAATACCAGCGGTATTATTCGTTTATTTCTTTTTTGCTGTTTATAGTTAAAAGATCTCCTGGAGATTATAAGCTGAAGATAAAAGAGTTCTTCATATTTGAAAAACTTTATTGCCTCTGAAAGAATCTCCATGGATTCGGGAAAATGTATATTCTTAAGAGCTGCAGCTCGCCCGGGGAAGGAATATGCTTTCATGATAGAATCGGGAAGCTGATTCTCAATTGATTTTGCATAGGTTCCGATAATATTTTTCATAATTCTCCGCATAGTGCCTTGCTTTAAATTTCCGGTTAAACGATAGACAGGAAGTATTTTTCCAAAAAGGGCCGGAGAATGTGAAAACTCTTCAATTTCAAACTGAGATGATTGAATTTCTCCAAATTTTTGGTCAAAGATACCCGAGAGAAAAAAACGCCGGCCAATGATAAGTTTGTTTTGCAGAAAATTTCTTCCAAAACAAATAAGCACCCCAGTCGCAGTCGTATCACGGACATAGACTTTGAGAGTTTTTTTCCTGCCGTACCCAATAAAATCATGAGCAATAACTTCAACAATTGTGTTTATAAAGCGGGATGTGGATGCTTCCGCCAGGGGAATGGATTTCTGTCTGTTCTCATAGTCGCGGGGTATATATTTTAGAAGATCCGCCACATAGTTAATGCCTGCTTCTTCAAGAGTTTTTGCAGTTATTTTCCCCACTCCCTTACTGTTGGAAACAGGGAATTTTAACTCATCCGCATACATTACACTAAACAGGCAGTTTCATAAGCAAACCGGCTAATATGCGAATAATTGCGTTTCCTCCCAGAGAAAGAGCAATCAGTAGCCCCCCTGTCATAGCCATCTGCATACGATAGGAGATAAATCGCTTCCGGATAAGTAGGTTTTTTATGTACAGTACTACCGGATTTACAATAGTTTCCAATGTTGTTTTCAGGGGAGAATGTGATGATGGACTGATAAGCTCCATAATAAGCCGAATGGCTATAAGAAGTATAAAAAAGTTAAGAAGAAAAGATACTGCCGACCATGACGCCTGAAGGAATATCATCAGAATAATTCCCAGGGTTACTTTCCCATAGAGTAAAATAGTATTAAGTATATTCAACACTATAACAAGAATGATAATTCCGGCAATGGGAGAGAAATCAAGTCTTCCGAACCTGAGAAAGGAAAATCTTCTAAAATAATTCAGATAGGGATCTGTTATACCTCCAAGAAGTTCGGATGCTCTGCCAAAGCTCCCACTACCAAACCATGTAAGTAACACCCGTATAAATATAAGCAGCATATAAGCTGATATTAATGCAGTTGTTATTCGTAAAATAAGTAACATCTCTTTCTCCTTATCCTTTTATGCAGTCCATACATCCGCTATTGAAGGGTACTGCTTAATTTCTTTCAGCACAGCGCCGGAAGGTTCAATCCTGATCTGGCCTGATGCTTTAATCACGGTATCTTTCTCTGCACCTTCTGAGGGAAGGTGCAGATATACAGTGCAGCTGCCGGTGAAATCCATCAAATATTCTCTCAGTGAAACAAGGTCCTCTTCTTTACATATATCTCTGTTTATTTTAATGTGAATTTCAGAAGTTTTTGTTTTTCTGAGTTTTTCAGGAAGAACAACTTCATCAACAAGAAATTTTGGTTCTCCCCGTGAAAGGTCAATTTTACCTGATAATCCTATAATAGTATCTTCATGAATGAGTGTTTCCTCTTTTTCCCATATTTTTGGGAAAAAGATACACTCTATAGTTCCGTTGAAATCTTCCAACCGCACAAAAGCCATAGGCTTTCCACTTTTTGTGATTATCGTTCTTACCTCATTAATGATACCGAGTAGACTATACTTTCTGTCTCCCTGAGCTCTGTCTGAATGAGAGAGATCCAGAGATACGTTTTTTTTCCATATATTTTTATACTTATCAAGAGGATGTCCTGAAAAATAGTACCCCAGGAGTTCTTTTTCATTTCGTAGATTATCCTTCTGAGGCCATTCCTCTACAGTTTCAATGTGGATTGGGGGGACCATCGTCTCATCATTTTCATCAAAAAGTGACGCTTGTCCGAATTTTTCACCATCCTTTTTTTTTGTTGTAAATTCAAGCATCGTATCAAGATTGTGCATCAGTGTCGCCCGTTCCGTGCCTAAATGGTCGAAAACACCGCATTTAATAAGTGATTCAATAACTTTTCTGTTAACAACCCGAAGGTCCACCTTGTAGAGAAAGTCAAGAAATGATTCAAACACACTGCTTTCTTTTCTTGAACGGATAATTTCATCTACCGCCGCTTCTCCAATATTTTTAATTCCCACAAGGCCGTAGACTATGTTCTTTTTTTCTACACTGAAATTTTTATCAGACAGGTTAATATCCGGAGGTAAAATCTTTAGCCCCATATTTTTTGTTTCATTGATATACAGTGTTAATTTATCCGGACTGTTTATCTCATTTGTCAGGTTTGCAGCCATAAATTCGGACGGATAATTTGCCTTCAGGTATGCGGTTTTATAAGCGATGACTGAATAAGCAGCCGCATGTGATTTGTTAAAGCCATATCCGGCAAAAGGTATAAGCATTTCAAAGATATCGGACGCGAGTTTCCGGTTGTAGCCTTTTTTCTCAGCTCCCACGATAAACTCTACTTTCATCCTTTCCATAGCTTTTATTTTTTTCTTTCCCATTGCTCGCCGAAGAATATCAGCTTTACCCAGACTGAATCCACCGATAATCCGGGCCACCTGCATAACCTGTTCCTGATACACAATTACTCCGTAGGTTGGTTCTAAAACATCTTTAAGACTGGGATCAGGATAGGTAATAGGAGTTTTTCCTCTTTTACTGTCAATAAATTGTGGAATATTCTGCATAGGGCCAGGGCGGTAGAGAGCATTTAAGGCAATAAGATCCTCGATGGAGGAGGGTTTTGCCTGTTTGAGAATTCCCTGCATACCGGAACTTTCAAATTGAAAAACACAAACGCTTTTCCCTTCTCCCAGAAGCCTGAAGGTTTTTTTGTCATATTCAGGGATTGTTTCACTGCTAAAGTCAAACTCCGTTTTACGAATGAGATCTTCCGTATGTTTAATAAGGGTCAATGTTTTCAGTCCGAGAAAATCCATTTTTACAAGGCCGCATTCTTCAAGCTGGTCCATTGTATATTGAGTTGAAATGGATCCTGTTTTTGCATCACGGTACAGAGGTACATAATCTGTCAGTTTGCTTTTTCCAATGACAACACCTGCCGCATGGGTTGAAGCATGCCTGGAAAGTCCCTCAAGTCGTTCCCCTGTGTCAATCAGTTCCCTGAAAATTTCACCTCTGCTTTCATAGGCTTTAAGCTTAGGTTCTTTTTCAAGAGCTTCCTTAAGGGTTATTTTTGCTTCCGCGGGAACAAGTTTTGAAATTTGGTCCGCTTCTGAGTAGGGTATATCCAGTACCCTTGCAACATCCCTGATAACTGCCCTGGTTTTTAAGGTTCCAAAGGTAATAATCTGTCCGACTCTGTCTTTTCCATATTTACGGGTAACGTAATCAATAACCTCCTGCCGCCGTTCAAAGCAGAAGTCGATATCAAAATCGGGCATTGACACCCGTTCAGGATTGAGAAATCTTTCAAAGAGCAGCTCATATTTCAATGGGTCAATATCAGTAATTTTTAAGGAGTATGCTACAATTGAACCGGCACCGGACCCACGGCCGGGACCTACCGGGATCCCGTTTTCCCTGGCAAAATGGATAAAGTCCCAGACTATAAGAAAGTAACCGGTAAATCCCATGCTTATAATAATATTGAGTTCATATTCCGTCCGTTCTTTAATCTGATCAGTAATAATCTCATACCGGTCCTGTAAACCTTCCATGGTGAGTGCTGTCATATATTCATCAGGAGTGGAATACCTGGATGGAATATCGTAATCAGGTAATAGAGGTCCGGGAAGATCAATTTGTAAGTGACATTTTTCTGCAAGTTTCAGAGTATTTTCCAGCGCTTCAGGGGTCTCTCTGAAAATTTCAAACATTTCTTCCTTGGTTTTCATATAAAATTCACTGGAATGGAATTTCATCCGGTTTAATTCATGTTTTTTCCGGTTTGTTCCAATACATATTAAAATATCCTGGGCATTTGCGTCATCTTTTGAAAGGTAGTGTATATCATTTGTTGCAATCAACGGTATTCCCGTATCCCGGGATAGTGAAATCATTTTTTCATTAACTATTTTTTGTTCAGGTATACCATGATCCTGTAGTTCGAGATAAAAATTCCCCTCTCCGAAAATTTTATTATAATAGAGAGCCGTTTCCTTGGCTTTATCATACTTTCCTTCAAGAAGTTCTTTCGGAATACGTCCCGCCAGGCAGGCAGTAGAACATATAAGACCATCATGATAGCGTTCCAGACATTCATTATCTATTCTTGGTTTATAGTAAAATCCCTCAGTGTAGGCAATTGAAGAGAGAATCATCAGGTTTTTATATCCTGTTGTGTCTTTTGCCAGAAGTATAAGGTGATTGTATCTGCTTCCTTTCTCCGAACCCGATTTTATTTTTCTACTGTTTCCCGAAACATAAAATTCACATCCGACTATTGGATTTATATCACGCGCTTTACATTCTTTATAAAACCGCAGTGCACCGAACATGTTACCATGATCAGTAATTGCCAGATGCTTCATTCCCAGAGCAACTGCTTTTTCTACCATTTTTTTTATAGAAACAGCTCCGTCCAAAAGAGAATAGTCGGTATGATTATGAAGGTGAACAAAATCCGGCACGTATGACATTATTCAAGAATATACAGCTTCCCGGCTATTCTGTAAAGGTATTGTGGTCCCGGAGTTCATGAAGAAACCATTGGATAAACCGTATTGTTCTTTCTTTTTGGAATACGGTTATCTCTCCCTCAGCTGTAGATAGTGCTGAGGTGAAATATCCGACAGCAGTTTCAATTTCTTTTGACCTGAGATGAAGTTTTTTTCCTGAGAGATAGGATTCAAAATCAATACTTCTTAATATTCTTTTTCCGATATTTCCCGCGGCAAACCGTATTCCGGAGAGAATACCTTTTGACGTTTCGATGAGGACACAAAATGAAATGGTGGCAAGCGGGTCGAAAAAGGGGTCGCCAATTGTCGTAAAATACTGTAAATCCCACGTATGCAGGGGAATCCGGATGCGGGTAACGATTTCATTATTCTGTAGTCCATCACTGTTCTGCTCACTAAAAAGGCGGTCTAATGTTGTCCAGCGTGTTTTTCCACTCTTTCTTATCTCTATAAGCGTATCCATCAGAAGCAATACACTGAACGCATTAAGCCTTCGGCTCCTGCAGCAAAGGTTTCCGCCAAGAGTTGCTCTGTTACGAATCGGCGGTGGGCCTATACTTCTGAGCGCTTCAGAGAGAGCAAAAGGGAGAATGTGCTGCCCGACATTAAGAATCCTCTTTATTCTGACGGCTGCCCCTATTTCAAGATATCGTTCAGTTCGTCGGATTTTATGTAACTCCTCTATCCCTGAGATTTGGATAATATCCTTTTCAAATATGGACAGTTTCAACTGTTGTTGTCTCATAATAGCTGTTCCTCCAGCCCAGAGGATTGTCTTAGGGTGCTGGTGTTTTATTGAAAGGAGTTCATTTATGGATTTTGGAGAGAAAACATGAAAACCGGTTCTATTTTCTGCCAAAACGAATTCTCCTCCGGTATAGGGCCGCTTTTTTGATTGCTTTTATTATTAATTTTTCATTTGTGCATGGACATACTTTTCCTCTGAATGCATCAAGAATTTGATCTTCCTCCGGTTCGGCATACCGTTCCAGAATGGAATGTATCGTAAGGATGGTTCCTGCCTTGCAGAGATCGCATAGTTCTGTTTCAGCTTCACTCAATGCGTGAACAATATCATTGTACTCTTTCGTTTTAATAAATCCTTCAAGAGTAACAATAGTGGAATTTCTTGCTTCGAATGCCGGAATAAGGCAGGATAGAACAATATCACCATTAAAAAGTACCGAACAGCTTTTACATTCTCCATTATTGCAAACAGCTCTGATGCTATTGATTCTGCTGTTGTCCTTCAAAATATCAGAAAGTCTGGTTTCCGCGGGAGAATCCATTTCCACTGGTTTACCATTGAGGTGGAAATTGATTTTCATATTACCTCCTGATGCATGATCAGCATATCCGAAGTGACAGGAAGTGTATCCAGGTAGATACCGGTTGCCTGTGTAAGTGCCGAAATGAGAGCGGCAGGAAGCAGTATATCCGGGAGTTCTGAGATTCCGCCGGTAAGAGATTTCCTGTTCTCCGCAATTTCAATGACAATTTTAGGAAGTTTTCGTAGCGGAGAAATATTAAAACTGTTATCCGTGGTTGATGGGCGGGTTACATCATTATGCGGGAGAACCCATTCGAGTGTTTCGAGTATTGAAGATTCCAGGGTGTCGATTGCTTTCTTTTTGTTGTAGAGTTTACCGGGATCTACCGTCAACCAGACTCCACGCACAGTGACATGAAATAATACCGGATCTATTTCAACTTCTACTGCGACTGCTCCCCAGGTCCGGGAGTGGAAGGGGGTCCCTTTTAATTTTTTCGGGTCCCACCGCCTGTTCCCCGGAATCCGATAGGACCTTTTAACTTCAATGGGCAGAGCTTCATTGAATCGTTGCTTTTTTATGCGGTAACAGCATTTTTCAACCAGGTTAGTAATAATGCTTATATCACTGGAGAGAAAAGAGGGGCCGGAATTGGGGAGATTTGTCGTATTCCCCTTTTTTATAAGAACTGATGAAGGATCTGTTCCCAGTATACCAGCTGCAGTCTCTTTCCATATTGCTGTTGAATGAGAGCCATTGGCACTGCTGAGAATAGTCACTTTATCCTTAGTGTCCAGGCGGACTTTTACTGAATAGGGTTCTTTCTTCTCCTGTTTCTCCGTTGGCCCGTTCCCTGTAAATCCGAAAGATATACCTATGCCCCGAAGATTTTCTCTTGAGTATTTCCCCGGTTTTCTGTTTTTTCGAAGAATTTCATAGGCACCAAATTTTCTCTCAAAATCGGAATCATGTATACATTTCCGGAGAAGTTCTTTACCGTGAAAATCCGGTTCTATACCCCCTGTGGGAAGATATGATTTCTTTCCAGGTAAATAATGTAACCTCCATTCACCTGGTGGAATATTAAGCAGGCCTGCAATTCGGGAAATGTGTGTTTCTGCAGAAAAGGTGCCTGATGACAGACTTAATCCTCTAAAAACGTTCATAGGGGCAGAACTTGTTCGTATACCTCTGCTGACTACTTTCATGTTGGGAATACCGTAGGATCCGGCAGCTCCAATTAACACCCTGCTGAGAAGTTCATTGGTAAAAAGCGGGTATGCCCCCATATTAACAGAGATGGTTACCCTTTCGGCAATAATTTTCCCTTTCTCATCCAGTGCGGAATTTCTGTCAATAAGGACTTCCGGTTTTTTTAAGCCATAGGCAAGAATTTCTTTCTCTGATGGTATGAGCCGAATCGGTTTTCCGGACCTGAGGCTAAGAACTGCAGCCAGGGAAGCATAGATTGAGGGGATAATCAGTTTCTCATCGTATGTAGGATCAAATTTGCTTATTTGTACATGTACATTTTTCAGTGGATAATTGCAGGCAGCAGCTACGCTTTTTTGAAGATGGAACGGCCACTGGGTTTCCCCTTCAATCTCAATGTATTCCCCTTTTTTTTTTGCAATAATTCCTCTAAAACTGGGAAAACTTATTTTTCGTGAGCGAATAGTATAACTCCCTTCCACCGTTTGGAAAGATTCTTTGAACACTTTCTCTGTATTTCCTCTGGAAAACACTTTTTCTTCTATAATCTGTTCTTTTGAATAGTTGGTAAAACCAAGAATGGAGTAATCTGATTCATACTCAATTCGTGTAGCGTTACAAAGAGAGATTACTTTTCTTCTGTCAGGCCCGCAGATGACCGCAAGAGGTTCTCCTTTGTAGACAATTTCACTTTCACAAAGGAGGGGTATTGACTCCCTGAAAACAGTCACCATATTAACACCGGGGATGTCTTTATAGGTAATACTAAAATATCCTTCGGGTAGTATGGGAAATTGTATTGACTGTAATGTACCCCGGAGTATTGTTGACGCGATAATATGTGCATGAAGCACTTTATTTGAAGGAATTGTATCAATATTGAAATGTTCAATTTCCACTTCAGATACTCCTGTAATGATTGGTTCCAATAGTGCGAATAACTTCAACGATTCGCTGACACTGTTCTTCAGAAAGCCCAGGATAGATGGGTAAACTAAAGGCTGTTTTGTAAACACTCAGTGCAACAGGGAAGTCTTCGGATTTTAGATTATACGTACGCCGGTAATACGGCATTATATGAAGGGGAGTGTAATGGACAGATGTCCCGATTCCTGCCTTCTGCATCAGTTGAACAAATCTATTCCGGTCTATGGTAAGTTTATTTTCATTCAGGCGAATGATATAAAGATGCCAGGCATGAGTTTGGACAGGAGGGGGTGGAATAAGAAAATCAAACCCGGAAAGCTCCTTCTGGTAAAAATGAGCAATGTGTGTTCTCTGTTGAAGAAATTTCATACCTTTTTTTAACTGTTCTCTTCCAATAGCGGCAAGAATATCCGGCATATTGTATTTAAAGCCGGCCTCAATAACACTGTACTGCCATGAGGCTTTTTCCGAGGTGTACCGGTCCCATATTTCACGGTCGATTCCATGAAGCCGCATGATAGCTACTCTCTTTGCCACAGCGTCATCTGCTGTTACCAGCATTCCGCCTTCCCCTGTGGTGATTGTTTTTGTGGCATAAAAGGAAAATACCCCGGCATCTCCCCATGTGCCAAGGAATTTTCCATCTATGGAAACAGGGAATGCATGTGCCGTGTCTTCAATGACTTTTATTGGGTATTTTTCTTTAAATGAAAGAATTTCTTTTATAGGTGCCGGATTACCGGCAATGTGTACCGGTATAATACATTTTGCTGCGGGGTAATCCTTCAATGCGCCGGCTATGGCTGAAGGGGAGATATTAAAGGTTACCGGATCAATATCGGCAAAGACAGGATCCGCGCCGAGATAACGAATAACCTCCGCTGTGGAAGTAAATGTATAGGGGGTTGTAATAACTTTATCACCTCTTTTTATCCCAACAGCTTCCAGAGCGAGGTGCAGTCCTGCTGTTGCCGAGTTGACGGCAAGTGCGTGCGGTATCCCGGTATAAGCGGCAAATTCTTCCTCGAAAGCTTTCGCTTCCCTGCCTGTTGTAAGCCAGCCGCTTCGCAAAACTCTCAGTACCGCCTGTTCTTCCTCCCTCCCTAAAGACGGGAGTGCAAACGGAATAAAATCAGATTTCCGGTTCATCTTTCATCATGGGAATTGTCCCAATTACCTTTTTAAGTGTTGACCTTAGATATCTTCTGTTCCTGTAATGAGGATTAGGAGATACTTTTGAAAAAAAACAGACTTTTTGAAGCTCACTTAATAAATACTCCAGCTGTCCGTTGAGTCTGCTCCTCTGCGTGAGCTGAACAATACCGGGAAAACCCGTTGGAATAACAGTGTCTTCTTTCGTCCAGAGCTTCTCTGCCAGTTTTTCTCCCGGGCGAAGGCCTATATAGGTTAATTTTATCTCTTTTTCAGGAAGAAAACCGTAGAACCGTATCATTTGTTTTGCAAGATCCTGAATGAGTACAGGTTCTCCCATTTCAAGAATATAAAGATTACCTCCGTCACCAACACCACCTGTTTTTAAAACGAGGGAAGCAGCTTCAGGGATTGTCATAAAAAACCGTTTGACCTCTTTATGCGTTATTGTTACCGGTCCCCCTTTAAGAATTTGACGATTAAAAAGAGGTACAATACTCCCTGTGGAGGCAAGAACATTGCCAAAACGAACGACCATAAAATCGGTTTTAGTATCTTTATGTGAAAGTACCAGTTCTTCCGCTATGAGTTTGCTTGCACCATAAACACTTTCCGGTTCTACTGCTTTATCTGTTGAAATAAAAACAAAACGTGAAACTCCAGCTGCCTGAGCTGCTTCAATAAGGTTTTTTGTGCCAAAAACGTTATTTTTAATTGCTTCAACAGGGTTCTCTTCAACAAGGGGAACATGCTTATAGGCCGCGCAGTGAAAAATAACATCAGCTTTAAGGCGATTAATAATAAATTTAATAAAGTATTTATCCTGCAGTTCTCCGACAATGGGAACTATTGTGGATGATTCTCCAACACCTTCTTCCTGCAGTATTCTTAGTTCTTTTTCAATTTCATAGACATTATTTTCACTATGGTCAAAAAGATACAGTCTGTCCGCGCCCCCATAGAGAAGTTGTCTGGCAAGTTCACTTCCAATGCTGCCTCCGGCACCGGTTATAAGGACCCGTTTACCCCGGAGATAGTTAAGACTTTCCTTTAAATTAAGATGTACCGGTTTTCGTGCAAGCAGATCCTGGACTCTAATTTCCCGTGTTTGAATAAGATGAGCTTCACCTTCAATAATCTGGGAAATACCTGGCAAAATTCTTATCTTACCCATATCGGATTGTTTCAGTGATGTATAGATTCGTCGCAGCTGTTCTTTTGTCGCTCCCGGAATTGCTATAATGGCCTCATCCGCCTGTGTCATTTCCTTTATTCTCTTTACCTCTGTTATTGGTCCGTAAACAGGAATTCCCTCTATAAAGGTTCCTATTTTTTCTGAATCGTCATCAATAAAAGCAATAACTTCACCAAGGATTCCTTTCGTGGATATCTCTGATGCTATACCGATTCCGGCGAACCCTCCGCCTATAATGAGTATTCTATCCTTCCTGATCTCTTTCATAATCCTCTGCTTTTTCCAGTACTTCAAATCCAAAATCTATCTTAAATGATTCCTCATAGAGTGACAATTTTATCTTAGCACGTTTTTTTCGCCTGTCCACCTTAATTATTTTTCCTTCAAGCCCTTTCATTGGACCGCTAAGGACCCGTATCCGGTTATTCTCATCAAACCGGACCCCGGACTTCTCGACGATTTCTCCGTATGAAAGAAAATGGAGAAGAAGTTCTTTGTCTTCTCCCTGAATTGGCTGAATATTCCGGTTGCTTTTTAAAAACCGGACAAAACCGGATGTTTTTCTTAAAATCCAGTAGCTGTCGGTATAAAGCTCATTCTGTTCAAAAAATAAATAACCGGGAAATATGGGAGCCAGAACTTCTTTCTCCCGTCCTCTTCTTTTTATAGAGAGTTTTCTCTGCGGCCAGATGACTCTCCCTGATTCATCCGGCGGTATGTGTTGAGCTTTGAAATTGTACTCAGCCAGATGAATAAACTTTTCTTCTTCACCTGTTAATACCTGGAAAACAAAGTAGTTCATCTGTATAAAATTATCATGTAAACGGGATGACTTCAACACTCAGAATACCGATTTTGATAGTTGGACCTGCTTAATTGAGGATTATAACATAACACATAAGGGAGGTAATCATGTTTTTGCAGGTACTCTTAAGAGAAAGCTTTAATTGCCGATAATAGATGCATGGTGAAAAAAATTATTATTTCAGGGGTTATTTTATTTCTACCGCTGCTTCTATCGGCCGAAACAATTTTTATATACACGGTTTCTGAAGGTTCGGATGCAACATTAAAAAGTTCCGTGCCGTATCTGGAAGATGGTGTGATGGATGAGCTTTTTAATGCGGGACATATCGTGTTTAATGCTTCTTCTACGAAACCGGTGAAGCAACGGGGGCTTGATACGTATAAGGAGCCGGAAGATCTTCTTACTGCAAAAGCAGGGGGAGCTTCATTCCTTTTAGAGATTGCGATGCATTATACACTTGAAAATGGAAAAGAAATTCCCCAAAATGCCGATTACAGGCTTTTTAAAGTATCGTCAGGTAAAATCCTGAATATCGGGAAGGTTCGAATAGAAAAAGATACAGGTGGAGAGAAAAAATCCGGTGAAAAAAAACTGGAAGATATGGGTCGTACTATGGTTCATAAAGTTTTAAGGTTTTTATAATTTTCCCTTACACCGGAAGTATTTTCTCCCGATAATAATTTGGAGAGGTTTATTGTATGATAAAATGGTTATCAAAGGGAATAATGATGCTGTCCCTCCTCCTCATGCTTGTTATCATACCTTCTTCAGGATTCTCAGAATCTTTCTGGGAAGGTTCGATTATTACGGCAAACTATGGTGAACTACCGGAAAAAGGTTTTTATGGGGCTTCAAATGCTTTTCCCATCAATACAGTCATTATTGTTTCCAATGCAAATAATGGTAAAAGTGTAGTCGTAACTATTCGAAAACGTCTGGATAATTCAAATGCTTTTTTGGCACTTTCGACAGAGGCAGGCGCTAAAATAGGTCTTCCCGGAGACACAGTTATAAATGGAACAATATCAATTAAACCAACTCAAAGCGGGGATGCCGGTAATTCCCTGGATTTGGTGCAAAATCGTGATCCTGATATTAATCCATCAGGTAATGGAAAAAATAATGAACTTGATATCATTCGAAATTATATTGATACGGAACTCGGTGGAGGAAATCCCGGGATATTAACATCTTCCGGGAAAGTTGGGCCGGATAAAAAGATTCAGGAAAATATTGAAAAGATCGTTATCCCTAAGGGAACCAGGGATGCTTTACAGAAAAAAGAACTTTCGGATAAAAAAGCTTCGGAAACTTCTGCTGCGGTAAGGGAGACTCCTGCTTCTATAATAATAAAAGAAGGCTCTCCTGTGAAAATTGTGTTGAAAAACACCAGCTTTCCTGATCCTCTGATTATGAAAAATGAGATACAGGAAAATGAGAAGCCCACAGTGTATAATTCTTTGAATCCCGGGCCGGAAATAACAGATAGAAAGATTTTCAGAGCAGATTCTCTTCCTAAACTTACTTCGGGAGAAACTGATATCCCCCAGGTGTTGTCGATGATTGCGTATGCTGATAAAAAGCACTTTACTCCGCCTGCGTTGGCTTTACCTGCTGTAGTTTCATCAGTTAAGTCTTCCACAGAAGATATTCCAACGGTTATTACGGCAGAAATTCCGGTTGGGGAAAAGGAACCGGTAAAAAATATTTCTCCTGTTTTACCCGAAATAATTGCAGAAAAGAAGCCTGTGGAAACGGTCAAATCGGTTGAACCTTCACCATTGCCCCCCGGGAAGACAGTTACATTGGAAAATGCGCCTGTACCGGTTCCGAATAAAAATCCGGTATCTGGAAAATCAGAGAACGTGAAGATTCTACTTGAGCCTGCAAAACCAAAGCCACCTGAGCCGGTTCGAAAGGAGATTTTAA
>CAYSXD010000006.1:0-24894 GCA_964434925.1 uncultured Spirochaetaceae bacterium | reverse complement strand
AACTGTTTTGTCATCTGGAAGGGTAGAGTCAGTAACCTTGTTATAACTGAGAATTCAATTTCTTTTGATCTTCTTGTAGGATACGCCGATGAAAAAGTATTGGAGGGCATTGTTCCGGTAAATCTTAATTTTGGTGCCAAAATTGATTCATCGCTGGCTATTGATGTTCTTGGAAAAATTATTATCTACGGTTCTAAAATAAGGCTTTTAGGTACAGGTATACATCAATTTCAATAGGGGATAAGAATATGCGTTTGGTAATTCAAAGAGTGCGTGATTGTTGCGTTACTGTTAACAGCTCTTCTATTGGAAGTATCAAATTTGGCCTGCTTATATATATCTGCATTGAAAAAAACGATACAGAAACCGATGTTACCTACCTTGTAAGAAAAGTTTTGGGTTTACGCGTATTTGAAGATGGTGAAGGCAAAATGAATTGCTCAATTATAGAAGTTGATGGTGAATTTATGGTTGTTTCCCAGTTTACCCTCTGTGGAGATACTCGTAAAGGTAATCGTCCTTCGTACAATAATTCAGCAGATCCTGATACGGCAAAAAAATTCTATGATATTTTTATCAATCTTCTCAAAAAACATGGCTGTTCCGTTAAAACAGGGAAATTTCAGACTTACATGAAAATAAAGTACATAAATGATGGACCTGTTACCATTCTTATTGATTCAAAAAAAACATTCTAGGACTATATAGAAATTATTTTCTATCTACTATACAATCCCCTTGAAGCGCTGATGTAATTTTTACTGTTAAAGAGTATAATCAACATGAACAGGGAGTAATATTATGGCAAAAAAAAATGAAACGGGAGCTCAAAAAATAAACAGTTCCACGTTTCAGGAAAAGGGTAAAGCAATACAAGCGGCTAAACTGCAAATTGAAAAACAATTTGGTAAAGGCTCTCTTATGAAACTTGGTGACTCAAATATGGATTTAAGTATTGATGTAATACCTACAGGATCAATATTGCTTGACGCCGCTCTTGGGGTAGGCGGATATCCTAAAGGACGTATTATAGAAATCTATGGCCCTGAATCCTCCGGTAAAACAACACTGGCACTACATGCTATTGCTGAAAGTCAGAAGAAAAACGGTATAGCAGCTTTTATTGATGCGGAGCACGCTCTTGATCCTGTTTACGCCAAAAACCTCGGTGTCAATACAGATGAACTATGGGTTTCACAACCGGATAACGGTGAGCAGGCTCTGGAAATTGCCGAATCCCTTATTCGCTCGGGAGGAGTAGATATTATTGTCATTGATTCGGTAGCAGCTTTGACACCTCAGGCAGAAATTGATGGTGACATGGGAGATTCCCATATGGGGCTTCAGGCCAGACTTATGAGTCAGGCTCTAAGAAAATTGACCGGTACAATTTCAAAATCCGGAACCTGTCTTATCTTTATTAATCAAATTCGTATGAAGATTGGAGTAATGTTTGGAAATCCCGAAACAACAACAGGTGGAAAAGCTCTTAAATTTTATTCTTCCATAAGACTTGAAATTCGAAAAATTGAGACTATTTCAAAGGGGAGTGAGGATGCCGTTGGTAACAGAGTGAGAGTTAAAGTTGTTAAAAATAAGGTTGCGCCTCCATTTAGAAAAGTAGAGCTTGAAATTATTTTCGGGAAGGGTATCAGTGCTACTGCAAGCTTACTTGACGCGGCATTACAGTATAATTTTATTTCAAAAAGCGGCAGCTGGTATTCCTATGGCGAAGAACGTATAGGCCAGGGGCGAGAAAATGCTAAATTGTTTCTCGAAAATAATCCTGATATTTACGGAGTAATTGAAACAGAAGTGCGGAAATTACTTTTTCCTGTTATTGCTGTAAAAGAAGTACAAACTAAAAAAAACAGTACTGAAAAATCTGAACTTTTTTAATGTAATGGTAATTGCAATGAGTGGTGGAAACAAATTTGGAAAAAAATAAACAAACGTCAACTCAATTTAAATTGGGAAATTTTGAAGGGCCACTTGATTTATTGCTTTTTTTAATAAAGAAATCCGAAGTAAATATTTATGATATACCAATTTCTCAAATTACTGAACAATATATTCAATTCCTTGAATATGCCATTACAATAAATCTGGATAATTTAACCGAATTTTATCTTATGGCTTCCACTCTTCTTTATATAAAATCCCGAATGCTTTTACCTGTAGAGATAAATTTTGAAGATGAGATTGACGATCCAAGGCAGGAACTTGTAGATCGTTTGATTGAATATCAAAAAATAAAGAAATTTTCTGAACTTATGGCAAAAAAAGAAGAAGAAGCGGAATGGGTTATTGAAAGAAGTAAGAAACAGCATATTCTACCTTTCCCTGAGGATGAGGAATTATGGGAGAAGATAGATGTCTGGGATCTTTTAAAAACTTTTTCATCGATAATCTCATCTCTTTCTTCAGAACGCATTATAGACCTCTATGAGGATGTTTCAATAAATGAAAAAATCAGCCTCATTCAGGAACTTATTGAGAATCGTGGAGAATTTCTCTTTACGGATTTAATTGTAAATGAAAATTCAACAATGGATATTATTTGTGCTTTCCTTGCTATTTTAGAATCCGTTAAACTCAAACGAATTGTTATTTTTCAGAATAAACTCTTTGGAGATATACGAATTCGTGGAAAAAACGGAGAAGGAGAATGAAACTGGAAAAAGAATCTGCATTAATAGAAGCTATATTATTTCTTGAGAATGAGCCTGTAAGTAAACTACAATTAACAAAGATAACTAATATTTCTGAAGATATTATTGAACAGGCAATTCTGCAGCTTCGAAGTGATTTGGAAAAAGAACATCATGGCCTTGAAATAATTGAAATTGGAGGTGGGTATCAGCTCTCTCCAAAAGCCACTCTCTGGAATTATTTGAAAGAAAGATATGGAAGAAAAAATGATTCAAGACTTTCCAGGGCTGCTCTGGAAACTCTTTCGATTATTGCTTATTCTCAACCGATAACACGGGCTGAAATTGAAAATATTCGGGGTGTTTCAGCCGATGGAATGATAAAACTCCTGTTAAACAGAAATTTTATTAAGGTTGTCGGAAAGAGAGATGTACCAGGGAAACCGAACCAATACGGAACGACAAAAGAATTTTTAAAAGCATTTAGGCTGTCCAGTATTGCAGAACTTCCTAAACTTGATGAATTAAACAAAGAAAGGTTTGAACTTAATGGATAGAAAAATAGAAAATAACAGTATAAGACTCCAGGTATTTATGGCTCGAAGTGGAGTTGGATCACGACGAAGATGTGAGAAACTTATTGCTGAAGGATTTGTTAAGGTAAATGGTATTAAAGTTCTTACGCAGGGTTACAAAGTTACTCCGGACGATATTGTTACCTATCAGGGTCGAGATTTAAAAGCTACGCATAAACAAATATATATCGCATTGCATAAACCCACCCTTTATATTTGTTCAAATAGTGATCCTGAGGGAAGGAACCTTGCCATTGATTTATTAAAAGGGGATTTCCCGGTACGTCTATACAATGTTGGCAGATTGGATTACCTATCAACCGGACTTATCTTTTTTACAAATGATGGAGAATTTGCCAGAATTGTTTCTCACCCTTCCAGTGGTATTGATAAAGAATATCTTGTCGAAACAAAAAAGAAAATAGAAGAGGATATTCTCAATGAATTTCAAACCGGTGTTTGGATTGATAGTGTATTTTATAAAATAGTTTCTTACGTATACAAAACTCCTTTTAAAGTCAGGCTTGTTCTTCAGGAAGGAAAAAACAGAGAAATCAGACGTTTCTTCCAATCACGGAATTATAAAATCAAAAAGCTACATCGCATTCGCATAGGACCGGTATCCCTAGGGAATATCCCTTCAGGGGGCTACCGGTTTCTTACGGATAAAGAGGTTCATTGGTTTCTAAAGAAAAAAGGAAGTAAGAAAAAATAATGATAGTAGCTCTGGACGGGCCCGCGGGGGTTGGTAAAAGTACAGTTGCACAGTGTATAGCTTTAAAATCAAATCTCCTCTATGTAAATTCAGGAAATTTTTATCGTGGTATAACCTATTTTATTCTTCAAAGAAATATTTCCCTATCAAAAAAAGAAGAAATAATTTCTCTTGCCCGAAGCCTTGATTTTAACTATAAAGAGGGCCATCTTGTTATTAATGACTTTGAAATCGAAGATAAATTGCATAATGATAAAATTGATACTGTAGTTGCTCCTGTTTCTTCAATAGTAGAGGTTCGAAATATTGTTAATAAAGCTTTGCACGAAACAACAAAAGACATGGATATTATTGTAGAGGGAAGAGACATTACAACGGTGGTGTTCCCTGATGCTGATATAAAAATATATCTTGATGCTTCTGCTAAAACACGTGCAAAAAGACGATGGTCGCAGGGGGTAAGCACCCTTTCATTGATTGAAATTGAAAAAAGCATAAAAATACGGGATACGATTGATAAAAATAAAAAAGAAGGCAGTCTAAAAATTTCCGCTGACGCACTTTATTTTGATACATCGGACTTGACCATAGAGCAAGTTTGTGAGAAAGTGGTTGAGATTATAAATAATTGTAATACAAGCATCCAGGAGAAATAGTAACGTTATGGTGGAGAGAGAATCGGATATTGCCGCGGAAACGCAAACAAACCTTCAGGAAGAATACTTAAAAACACTGAGTAATATCGAAGAAGGTCAGCTTATTGAAGGCACGGTGATTGAAATTAGCCCGGAAAACGTATTTGTAGATGTCGGATACAAATCTGAAGGTAAAATTCCAATAGCAGAATTTAAAGAAATGCCTCAGATTGGGGACAAAGTAAATGTAGTTCTGGTTCATAAAGAAAGTAAAAGCGGACAGGTAGTCGTATCGAAAGGTAAGGCTGATGTAAAAATTTTCTGGAAAGAATTGAAAAGAGCAAGTCAGGAAGAAGATTCCGTTGAAGGAACCTTTAAAAAAAGTATTAAAGGCGGGTTCGAGGTCGACCTTGGATATGAAATTATTGGTTTTTGTCCATTATCCAAAACTGATATTATACGTGTTACTGAACCTGAAACGTATGTTGGTAAAAAATACCGTTTCCTTATAGATAGATTATACAGCGATAACAAGCTTAAAATTGTCCTTTCACGAAGAGGTTTCTTAGAACGTGATATAGCAAAAAAGAAAGAATTATTTTTCAGTACAACTAAAATTGGTGATATTGTTAAAGGCGAAGTTAAAAGTTTTACCTCCTTTGGAGCGTTTATTGATCTTGGTGGATTTGATGGACTTCTTCATATTAATGATATGAGCTGGGGGCATGTTAACCGGCCAAAAGATTTTGTGAAAAAAGGCCAGGAAATTGAATTAAAGGTTATACGACTTGAGCCTGATAAACAAAAAATCAACCTTTCTCTCAAACACTTTACAGCTGATCCGTGGTCTCTTTTTGAAGATAAATATCGGGTAGATGACGTGGTAAAGGGTAAAGTTACAAAATTAACAGATTTTGGTGCTTTTATTGAACTTGAGGAAGGTATAGAAGGTCTTGCCCATATTTCTGAATTATCCTGGGTAAAAAGAATTAAACATCCGTCAGAACTTCTTTCTATTGGTGATGAAGTGGAAACGAAAATTCTGGCCTATGATATTCAAAACGGAAGAGTTTCCCTTGGAATCAAGCAGGTTTATGAGAATCCCTGGGATACAATCGGTGAACAGTTTCCCGTTGGAAAGCGACTCAATGGGAAAATTGTAAAAATTACACATGCAGGCGCATTTGTAGAATTAACAGAGGGAATTGATGGATTTCTTCATGTTGACGATTATTCATGGACAAAAAAAATCAAGAACCTCGCTTCTGTTTTAAAAGCCAACGATGAAATTGAAGTAATGGTTATTGATCTGGACAGAGAAGGCCGAAGGATTAGACTTGGAGTTAAACAGCTTTCCGAAGATCCCTGGAAATCTCTCATAAAATCGAATCCGAGAGGAAGTAAAATTGAGGGAGAGATTACCAGCATCACTGATTTTGGTATTTTTGTTAAAGTTTCAAATGGCATAGAGGGGCTTGTTAATAAATATAATATTGCTGAACGTTCCAGCGACCAGGATGAAGATTTTCTTTCTAAATTCTCTGTTGGTGATAAAGTTACCGCTCTTGTTACCGATATTAATACAACTTCTCACAGGTTATCACTTTCTATCCGTGATTATCAGAAAAATATTCAAAGAAAAGAACTTTCAAAATATATTCATGATGAGGATGATGAATCAAAGGCTACCTTCGGAGATTTTTTGAAGAGTAAAGAACAAGATTCAATAGAAGAATAGGATGCTCACATCGAAAATCGATGCTAAGAGATTAGAAACACTTATCGAGATTAATTCTCTCATAAATTCTCATTATAGAGATGCCAGGTCATTATTAACCAGAATAATTGAGTCTGCAACACGGTTAACAATGGGAGAGGCATCTTCTCTATTACTCGTTAACAGAGAAAATAATAAACTTTACTTTGAAATTTCTCTTGGATCAAAAGGATCGGAGTTGAAGAATTTTTCTCTGAATATGGGAGAAGGTATTGCAGGGTGGGTAGCGAAAAATACCACATCTCTCATTGTTAATGATGTTGATACTGATTCCAGGTTTTATTCGGAAATAGGTAAAAAAATTCGATTTGAAACCAAATCAATACTTGCTGTTCCTATGCTTATTAAGAACCGGCCTGTCGGAGTTCTTGAAATTATTAATAGAACGGATGGTGGTTATTTTAATAATGAAGATCTTCAATGGCTGGAAATATTTGCAAACCAGGCTGCTCTTGCAATTCAAAATGCACGGGAATACCAGCGTATTAAGGATGAAGTTAATCATTTGCAGGATGAGATCCATATAGGGAAAGGATTTCATACTTTTATTGGCAAGAGCAGCCTTATCAAAGAAAAACTTGAACTTACATCAAAAATAGCTCTGACAA
Source organism: uncultured Spirochaetaceae bacterium (assembly GCA_964434925.1). Classification (GTDB taxonomy): domain Bacteria; phylum Spirochaetota; class Spirochaetia; order B11-G9; family B11-G9; genus S145-15. The sequence continues at coordinate 17,933 of CAYSXD010000006.1, read as the reverse complement.
CTTCATCCGTACTTATTACTGGTGAAAGCGGAGTGGGTAAGGAACTCTTTGCCGAGCAAATTCATCTTCAAAGCGATCGGCATGATAAAGCATTTATTCGGGTTAACTGTGCCGCTTTACCTGCAAACCTTCTTGAGAGTGAATTATTCGGACATGTAAAAGGCGCGTATACAGACGCCTCAAGTGATCGAAGAGGACGATTTGAACTGGCAGACGGAGGAACAATTTTTCTTGATGAAATCGGTGAAATACCACTCTCTCTCCAATCCAAACTGTTGAGAGTCATTCAGAATAAAATTTTTGAAAAAGTAGGATCCAGTGAATCTATTCATGTTGATGTGAGGATTTTAGCCGCAACAAATAAAGATATGGAAAAGGCCCTGGAAGAAGGTACTTTCAGGAGAGACCTCTATTACAGGTTAAACGTACTTCCCTTTTATGTTCCACCATTACGTGACCGGCAGGAAGATATTTCGGAATTAGCTCTATATTTTTTAAAAAAAATAAAAAGAGAAACTAAAAAACACCTGAGAGGTTTTTCTACTCCTGCAATTGACGCGCTTTTAACGTATTCCTGGCCGGGTAATGTACGCGAACTGGAAAATGTAGTTGAAAGGGCAGCTGTAATCGCGTATAACGAATATATTCAACCTGAAGATCTTATGCTTCAGACCGATAAAAAACCGGAGGAATACAGAGGAGAAACATTAAAAAATGCAGTGACTCAGTTTAAAAAACATTTTATTAAAAATGTTCTGGATTCCCACGGTTGGAAACAAACTATCGCCGCACGGGAATTAGGTATACAGAGAACCTATCTCTCAAAACTTATTAAAGAATTAAAATTACGTAAACAGTAATAATTAAGGAGACAATATGGCCAATATTATTGATAAAAAAGACAAACTTTCTCTTAATCATAGAATTTTATTATTCATACACAAGAATGGTATTATTTTTCTCGGTTTGTTGGGACTCATCGCTGTCGCACTCATTACATTAGCTGTGGTAAGCAATATACGTGCTAAAAATCTGGAAACCGATACTCAAAAAATTGAGTCCATACAGGATGAATACAGTTCTTATATGTCAATGACTGATACAACAAAAAAAGCTGAACTTAAGAAAAAAATCATGAAAAATCTTAATTTAATTATAAAAAAAGGATCAAAAACATATCCCCTTGAAAGAGCTCTTTTTATAGAGGGTAATATTTTTTATGCCAATTCGGAATGGGTAAAATCTTCAGAAAGTTTTGACAAACTGGCTAAGCTTTTCCCTAAAAGCTATCTGGCAGCTGTAGCGTTACTCAATGCTTCAGCGGCATATGAAGAAAACAAAGATATTGATAAAGCCATAGAACGATATCAGCAAGTTATTGATAATTATTCACAGGTTTCGCCCGATATTCCCAATGCTTTTTTTTCCATAGGACGCCTTTATGAAGTAAAGAAAGATATAAAAGCCGCACGGAAGTCTTATAATACCCTTATTGACAGATTTCCGGGAAGTAATTGGACAAAACTGGCAAGAAGCCGTATAATCTATTTGAATACCATTAAGTAGATACTTACCTGGAGAGGAGTTATAGATGGAAATAAGAAAGAATCGACTTAAACTTTTTAAAGCAAAATATTTTGGGTTGATCCTGGGTGTGTTTGTTGCCTTAATTTTCTTTCTTCTCTCTTCATTTACTTCTATTATTGATAATATAGAAGTTAAAGTACTTGATGTACATTTCAGATATAAGAATCTTTTTCTGAATGAAACTATTCAGGAAGGTGTCAGCTTTGTAGAAAATAATCCAAACATTTCACCTGATATTCAAATTATTGGTATTGATTTTAGAACGCTTTCAAAGTTCGGACGATGGCCGTTTCCACGATATACACATTCATATCTTCTCAATACGTTTTCGCGAATAAAGAATCAAAACGAACGTGAAAATTCAGTTTTTTTAGATATTTTCTTTAACGAACCGGGAGTTGCCGTAAACGACGGCACTCTCATAAACAGCATTAAAGAAAACGGACGTGTTTTTCTTGAAACTCTTCTTGATGAAGTTCCTCCACCTTCTACAAGTCGGGCTGATTTTTATAAACGACAGGAAATTCTTTATAAAAATTATGGTGAGATAAAAAATATACACGGAGATTGGGAGCACATGACTTCTTTTGATGGGATGCAGCCTCCTCTCCAGCCTTACGCGAGGGCAACCCATGGTTACGGGCACGCTAATTATATTAAGGATGCTGATGAAGTTTACCGACGTCAGCCTCTTGTAGCAAAATCATCAATACTGATTAAAGAAATTAAACTTCGTGATCTTCGAAAAGATCTTAAAATTGATCATGCTAATTTTCAGCGTCTGGCATGGGTAGATAAAGATTCTGTAGAACATGCCATAAAGTATCCTTTAACAGAAAAAAGTATAGAATTATTAAAATCCACTATGAAAATAAAAGCACCAATAAAAACAGTTGATTCGAATAACGACGGAACTCCAGATGACAGGTACTATATCGTGCGGTTGTATCAGGATCATTTTGTACCGGCGATAACTCTTTCTCTCGCGCTTAATTATTTCAATAAAAAACTTTCTGATATTGAAGTTAATCTTGGTAAATATATTTTTATTCCCCATCCTCAACATTTTAATAGTAAAAAGGGAGTATGGGAACCGTATAAAAAGACTATTCAACTACCGACGTACGATAATAAGGGAAATATTATTAAGAAAGGCATTTATAAAGTAATTCCTGATATTCGTATCCCTATAGACAATAACGGATCTATGCTTATCAATTTTATGGGTCCTCCCTCGTTTTCAACTCCCGGAGAAAGGCAGACTTTCCCTGTACGTTCATATTCAGGCTACGCTTCAAACCCTCCGGGTCTTGATAAGGCTCGATGGCCCAGAACCAGAGCACTTGATAATAAAATTATTATGGTTGGGTCTTTCGCGCGAGGTATGGCTGCAGATGAAAAACCAACTCCCTATGGGTTAATGTATGGCGTGGAAATTCACGCGAATGCGTTGAATACTATTCTAATGCAAAATTTTCTCGTAAATGTACCATTCTGGGTTGATCTGTCAATACTTCTTTTTATGGTTTTAATTGTCTCCTTTCTAGCTTCGCGGTTATCGACTATCTGGGCTTTTATTACAACTATTTTACTTATTCTTGTGCTTTTTATAGGTGATTCGGTTGTTTTTGACCGGTATTCACACATTGTCAATTTTACAACACCCGCCCTTGCTACCTTCTTTAGCCTGATTACCATTATTGTCTATCGTGTTATGACGGAAGAAAAGGATAAAAAGCGTATTCGGAATATGTTTGGTACGTATGTAAGTCCGGCTGTTGTAGATCAGATCCTGGAAAATCCGCCTGAACTCGGAGGAGTTGATAAGGAACTTACCGTCTTTTTTTCTGATATTCGCGGGTTTACAACGCTGTCGGAAAGTATGACTCCCCAGGAACTGGTAAAACTTCTTAATAAATATCTGACAGCCATGACCGATATAATTCTGGCACATGAAGGAACTCTTGATAAATACGAAGGTGATGCTATTATGTGTTTTTGGGGTGCACCACTTCCCCAGGAAGATCATGCGATACGTGCCTGCAGAAGCGCCCTTGAACAGATGAGAGCTTTAAGAGCATTGAATAAGGAACTCCCCCCGGAGCAGCAGATAAACATCGGTATTGGCCTTAATACAGGGAATATGACTGTTGGTAATATGGGATCCCAGCAGAGGATGGATTACACCCTTATTGGTGATAATGTTAATCTGGGCGCACGGCTTGAGGGAACAAATAAACAGTACCGTACAAACATTATTATCAGTGAATATACTTATGGATATGTAAAGGATACAATGATTGTGCGGGAACTTGATAATATTCGTGTTAAAGGAAAAAATAAACCGGTACTTATCTATGAACTTGTTGATGAAAAAGATAGTACAGAAATCAATAATTAACTATAAAAAGAGGGGAGGGGAACTGGAATTTTCAGAAAACAAAGTTCACCCTTCTTCTGTAAAGTTATTAATTTATTCTATTGTTATTCTCCTTTTTTCCGTATTATTTTTTTCCTGTGGAATAGCATCATATCCGGTTCTTTACGACCCTTTATATTACCAATCCGATTTGACTTTCTGGCAGAATCCTGATAACAAAGTTAACCCGGACTTTATTTCCCTTGGTTACGATATTATTTACAGGATCTATGACAATAATGATTATATTCAAGGCACTATAAGTGACACAATCATTCAAAATGAAGCTGAAAATATTTTAACGAGCTCAATTCTTTCTACCATTATTAGTAAAAACAGTTATTCGGGGGCGGTCGGTACCGAAAACAGTTACAGTTATAACCGTCTACGTTATGAAGATAAAAGCCCAATACCAATTTATAAAATTGTTGATTCAATCCCGTTGGACACGTATCCTATAAATTTGTTTCTCAATTCATCAGGAACCTCCTATATTCAGGATAATTATGGAAACAAAGTCAACTTTATCAGGAACCTCGGAACAGATACTTCCACTAAATATTTTACTATATCTGATTTTTCTATTAATGACAGTGATGTACCGGGTAATTATGATAATAATGATGGTGATGGGGTACGTATAGCTTTTTTCGCTTTTACGTATGGCTTAACAGTTGATTTACTTTCTCTTTCTGGGAAAATTGTATATATTGGTTCTATAGTTATTACATCGTAACTCTAGATACAAAGGAGTTTTTTTTGTTCGGATATTATTTTACCATTGGCCTGTTGTATTTAATTATAGGTTTTTCTGTAGCTCTTTTCGCTTACTATATTTTAAAAAAGGAGGTTCCAGGTAAATTCATTGGTGCTTTAATTGTTGCTCTAATCGGTTCATATCTGGGGGGGATACTTCAGTATGCTTTAAAAGGTATTATAGAATATCTGACACATATTAATAAATCAATTAATATTTTTCCCCCTCTCATAACATCAATTGTTTTGCTCTGGATTTTTACAGGCCTTGGAAATCGCAAGAAATAAATTGTGTAAAAAGGGGATGTCTTTATATATTAGGAGCTATTTCTACTTCCGGTAATGTATATTCTGTCTACTCTTTTTTACGTATATTTTCTTTCTACGGTTATTCTCGTTCTTATAAGGAAATAAAATGAATAAAAACCAAAGCCACAATACTGCTGTTGTAGCATTTCAGGAATTTTATGAAATTATTAACAAATTACGAAGCCCTGAGGGATGCCCCTGGGATAAAAAACAAACTGTTTCCAGTTTACTTCCGCATATTCTGGAAGAAACGTATGAATGCATAGATGCGGTAAAGAATAAAGATCTTACTAATTTATCTGAAGAGCTCGGTGATCTTTATCTTCTTGTTACAATGTCAGCCTTTATTCTTGAACAAACAGAGAACATCTCAACAGCTTCTACTTTGAACGGGATATCCCAAAAATTAATAAGAAGGCATCCTCATGTTTTTGGTGAACTAAAAGTTGAAAACTCTGAACAGGTTATCAAAATATGGAATAAAATTAAAACTGACGTTGAAAAAAGATCCGCTAAAGATTCTCTTCTTGACACAATTCCTCTTTCAGTACCTCCACTGGAGAGAGCTTATAAAATGCAAAAGGAAGTTTCAAAGGTTGGTTTTGACTGGGAAACTTCTCAGGATGTATTAAAAAAGATAACTGAGGAAATTAATGAATTTCATGAAGCATCACGACAAAATAATCGGGATGAAATGCTTAATGAATTTGGTGATATTTTGTTTTCACTTATTAATACAGCACGTTTTATGAAAATTGACCCTGTTGAAGCTTTACATCATACAAATCAAAAATTCTATAAACGATTTAAATATGTCGAATTTAAATGTAAGGAAAAAAAATCCAGTATGGAGGATTGTACTCTAAGCGAGATGGATCATTATTGGCAGGAAGCAAAGGATTTAGAGAAGATCAAAATAATCAAGTAAAGTTTCTCCAGTACAGGCTGAGGTATTAATTTTTTCTACATCTATTTTTGTATAAACTTCGCCTTCCTCATATAATTCTCTTAACAGAAACATAATGTTGCTTACCTTTCTACCAGACTCTGGCAGGAAAATATATAATCTATCTGAAAATGAATCTTTTTTCTTTTCCAAAACAAATTTTTGTTTTAAATTTGTACTCAATTCTACACTCAATGAATCTATAAGGGATTGTAAATCCTTTTTTAAAGAGTCAATTGTAAATATTCCGTTATTTTTTATTTTTATATTATAACCTGATCCTCCATATAACGACATGAGTGAATGTTTCTTTTGATTTTTTATATAAGGCGGCAATAACTTGCACTGTATAATACGGATACCATCCGGTAAATTATTATTCATTTGTGATATTACCTCTTCAGCTGTAATAGAAACACAAATGTTTGCGGAAAATATTTCGTCACTTGAAGATATACCAAGACTTAAAGGGTGTGCGAATTCCATTTTTGGTCTTGGATTAAAACCGTTAGAATATTCTAATGTAATTGATGACCGTTGAAATGCTTTTTGAAAAATATTCATTATATTTATATGTGATAGGAATATAGCCTTTCCGTTTTTTGAGAACCTTAAAAGATATTTTTTGGGAACAGATAGAGCCGGATACTCGCTATTCGAATTAAAACCAGTCCCTAAAGAAACATTGTCACTTACAGTAATAGTGTCGGTACAAATCCCGCATTTATTATTACAATCCAAAGAACAACCGGGAGTTAAAATATTTTTTTGTGATTTTTTATATTCAATTTCTATGTACTTTTTTGAAATTCCCAGATCAATACTACTCCAGGGGAGTTCCTTATCTATTTCTCTGGCAGAACACATTTCTTTTTCAACTTCCCACCCCGAATCAAGTAAAACTGAAGACCAAATTTCTTTACTAAAATTCTCTGTCCAGGCATCAAGTCGTGCTCCTTTTTTAAATGCTTCATAAATCAGGTCCCCTACCCGCTCATCTCCACGGGAAATTACACCTTCAATAAAAGAAACAAATGGAGTATGATAACTTAATTTTATATGGGGATTTCTTTTAAATTCTGCTTTTAGCCAGGATAATTTCCTGTAGGATTCTTCAACTGTCAACTGTTTTGACCATTGAAAAGGAGTATGGGGTTTTGGAATAAATGTTCCAACATTTACATTCAAACGCATACCAGATAGTTTCTGAATAGAACGAATAAACTCAGCAATTTTCACTTCCTCATGATCAGTATCTTTTCCAATGACGGGTAAGCCTATCATAAAATAAAATTTTGCAACTTTCCAGCCAAGTTTCCTGGCTTCCAGTAATATTTCTGTTATTTTATCAAAAGAAACTTCTTTATTTATTGTTTTTTGCCACACTGTATCCGGTGTTTCAACTGCAAAAGTCAACCCACTTTTCCTGATATTAGATAGTTCCTGAAGAAGAGTAAGAGTAAAAGTATTAATTCTAAGGGATGGGAGCGAAAAAGAAATATTTTTATCACCATAGAGATGATGCAGTTGTTTAATGAGGCTATTAAGATCCTGATAATCTCCGGAAGAAAGTGAAGAAAGTGTAATTTCATTATAACCGCATTCATGAACTAGAAATTCCGCTTCCATAAGAATTTCCTTCATTTGTTTTTGGCGGTACGGACGATAAAAAAATCCGGCATGACAGAATCTGCAGTTATTAGGACACCCTCTCATTATCTCAATAATTCCATTATCCTGAACAGTGTTTATATTCGAGACTGGTATTTTTCCCGAAGTCCGCAGTGAAAATTTATTCCAGAAAGCTCTTTTTATACGGGAACCTTTCTGATGTTTATTATACGTCCATATATATTCTGATTTCTCTATAATACGCAAAGCATCTGCTCTACTTCCACCACCCAGTTTTACATCTCTCAGTTGCAAAATAATCTTCGAAAAAATATCCTCAGCTTCCCCGATAAACACCCCGTCAAAAAAATTGGCAAAGGGCAGAGGATTTGTTATTGCCGGCCCTCCTGCAATAATAAGAGGATCTGATTCTCCGCGCTCCTTAACAAAAATCGGAATACCACCAGAATCAAGTATTGAGAGAATAGTTGTTGCGCTTAACTCATAACCAATTGAAATTCCTAATAAATCCAGTTTATTTAAAGCAATTCCATTTTCAAGAGTATATAAAAGAATATTATTTTGTTTTAGTTTATTTTCAAAATCCTTATCCGGAGCAAATACTCTTTCGCAGGTAATTCCATCCAGCAGATTAAATTCGCGGTAAAGTATTTTTACAGCCTGATTTGACATTCCTATCTCATAGAGATCAGGAAAACAAAGAGCCATAGTATAATTCGTGCTTTTATACTCTTTTACCGAACCATATTCTCCACCAACATAACGGCCGGGCAACCTTACCGAAAGGAGAATATCTCTTAGATCTTTTTCCGGAATAATTCTTTGCATATTAGTAGTTGAATCTTCTTATATATATATTTTCTATAAAACCAAGTGAAATAAGTACTGCCCAGAGTGAAGAGCCGCCGTAGGAAAGGAAAAAAAGAGGTATGCCGGTAATAGGCATTATTCCGATGGCCATTCCTATATTTACAACTACATGGAAAAAAATCATCATAAGTATTCCCGTACCAAGAAATATACCATATTGTTCTTTTGAATTGATTAAAATAAGAAGACCTCGGATTAAAATAACTCCAAATCCAATGAGTACCAGTGAAGAACCCAGAAAACCCCATTCTTCAGCTAATATAGAAAAAATAAAATCAGTGCTCTGCTGTGGTAAAAACCTATAATGACTTTGTGTACCTTGTAAAAAGCCTTTACCCATGAGCCCTCCGGACCCTACGGCGGTAATTGATTGAATGATATTCCAACCTGTTCCTCTGGGATCTATATAGGGATTGAGAAATACTATCAACCGCATGATCTGATATTCCTTTAAAACAAGCCTAACCCCTATTGATCCTGCAAGTGAAGAAAAAAGAAGAGACATAGTATACATAATCCAGTAATAATACTGTTTCCTTGTTGAAAGAAATGCGATAAGGGAAATTATTAAAATAATTAATATTGAAGAAATAAGTATTTTTATTAATTCAGAAGAAAGGAATATTTTTAATACTCCCGTATCACCTTTAGCAATGTATTTTAGCCATGACGGGAAAACTCCGAAAACAACCATAAGTATTCCAGCAACAAGTATGAAAAAAAGATATCTCCGTTTAATTCCCGAAACAAAAGCAATTGCAAGAAAAACAGGAATATATACTAATGCTGTTCCCATATCCGGTTGAATCAGAATAAGAAAAAATGGAATAAGAAAAAACATCATTCCACCAATAAAAGTACTGAAGTTATTAATTGTTTTTCTATGTTTATCAAAATAATCGGCAAGAACCATCATAGTAGCTATCTTAGCAAACTCTGACGGTTGAATGCCAAACCCAAAGATTCCCAGCCATGATCGTGCACCATTAACTTTTTTCCCCACAATTAATGTAATAATAAGAAGAAGAATAGTAAAAAGATAGAAATAGTATGCCCACCTTCGAAATAAAAGGTAATCAGAAAACATAACAATAAAAAAAATAACTAATCCGGTAATTATCCAGATACCTTGCATAATATATTCATGTGAAACATTTCTACCTGTTGAAGTTATCCCGCTTGAATAGATAAAAAGCAATCCAAATATCATTAGGACAACTGATGAAATAAAAATTGGTAAATCAAAATTAAATAAAGATTTTAATTTCACTGAACCTTCCTTTTGTTTCTTAACCATCCCCAACGGAGAGAATCAATTGCTTCATCGTATGTTTCCCCTGCAAAAATACCCTGGAAAATAATATTTGCCGCCCTTACAGCCCACCATTCCCACTTGTTTGTTGCTTCAACCATTGTTACAACCACAATTTGATCTTTAGGGTCAGCATCATACGGGCCATTTGCTACAAACCAGGCATTCCATCTATCTTTGAGGCCCACTTCACCGGTACCCGTTTTACCAGCAAGAGCAACAGCTTTAGTGGTCATAACTACCTTGGCCGTACCATTAATAATAACTCCACGCAAATATTTTTGAACTGTTATAAAAGTTTTTTTACTAATACTGGAAGTTGTTAAAATCTCCGGTTTTATTTTCTTAATAACCTGACCGGTTACCGGATCTAGAATTTCTTTTAAAAGGTGCGGTTTATAAATAATTCCTCTATTTACTGTCATAGCCATCATGTCAGCCATTTGAAGAGGAGTTACATTTAAATACCCCTGCCCAATTGAAGTATTTACCGTATCTCCACCTACCCAGGGAGTGTTGAAAGTTTTCTTTTTCCAGGTAGGTGTTGGTACAAGACCCTTCACTTCTCCCGGTAAATCTATTTTGGTATAGCTCCCATATCCAAATCTTCTTGCATAATCAGAAATAATATCAATACCAAGATACTTAAGACCCAGAGTGTAAAAATAAACATCGCAGGACTGTGCCAGAGCCTCAGGTAAATCTAGAGAACCGTGTCCCTCTTTTTTCCAGCAATTAAAAATTCTGTCACCTACACGTATACTTCCATTACATGTTATTGTTTTATCGATAGGAAAAGATCCTTCCTCCAGGTCGGCAGTTGTCATAATTATTTTAAAAGTTGAAGCAGGAGCATATGCTGATTGAATAGCACGATTTAAAAATGGATGTCTTGGATCCAGAGCTTTTTCCCGATAATAATCTTTTGCCCTGGAAGTATAGAAAATATTTGGATTATACCAGGGGTAGGAAACCATAGCAAGGATTTCTCCGGTTGCCGGTTTTAATACGACAACAGAACCCATTCGTTCCCCTAATGCTTCCTGAGCTAGCATTTGTATGTGGCGATCAATTGTTAATACAAGAGTTTTCCCATTTACAGGATCAATATCTACAATTTTTCTGTTTGCAATTTTTCTGCCCTTTACATCAACAGTTCTAAATTGAGTTCCATTTTTTCCTCTAAGTATTGAATCGTATTCTTTCTCTATCCCGCTTTTTCCAATTTGAGAATTAATAGCATATCCTTTATTATAAAGAACCTGATATTCCTCCACGGTAATATCACCTACATATCCAAGAATGTGAGTCAGTGATTCATTGGAAATATAGTTTCTTATTGGCTTACTATTCCAGGTAACTCCCGGAAAGTCTTCTTTATGTTCCGCAATAAAAGTAATATCGTGAAGGTTAACATTACTTTTTATCTCAACTGGCTGAAAGAGATGACGATAACTAGTCGTAATTTTTTTCTCTAAATCCCCGGCAGGTATTTCAAAGAGGTTACTAAGCTTGCCAAGTGTGTGTTTTAGAGTAATTTTATCCAGTTCTCCCGGTATTATATTCACAGCAAAGGAATCTACATTAATAACAAGGGGCTGATCCATATTTCTGTCATAAATTTCCCCCCGCTGAGCAGGGATAGGAAGCATGCGTACTGATACATTACGTGCCCTATTTTGATATTTTGTACCATTAAGAACCTGTAAATTAAACAGATATATGATAAAAAATAGTAATGTCCCACTCACTATAAAAATGAGTACCATAATACTGCTTCGTATTTTATTATTTTTCATTTTAAAATATTTTATTCTCGTGTTTTGGTACAAGTTTTGTCAATCTTAGAAAAAGAAGGATAAAAGGTGTAAGAATAATATTAATAACAATATGAATAAGGAATGTTGACGTAAATACCATTGTGGCTGAATCAGGTACAAAGATAATTAAAAGTAAATAGTTGATTACGGCTCTAAAAAGTGTAAAGAAAATAACAAGAATAACAGGTGTAACAATCGGGTCTAAAAATATCTTCCCTCGTGTAACTCCTGCAAGATACCCGGTTAAGGTTCTTACAAAAGTATTAAATCCAAGAGGAGAAAGAGTAAGAAAATCTTCCACCAGACCTGATGCAGCACCAAATAATTCCCCTTTTAAACTACCAAAATAGTTGGAGAAAATAACAATAACAATCAATACTAAATCCGGTTTTGTATCGAATACTTCCATATTGTTTAAAAGTGTCGATTGAAATATAATTAAACCAAGAAGAAAAAGGAGAGAAGAAAGATTATATTTTCTCATATTTTTCCTCCTGTAAGAACATACACATACTCAAGGCGTGAGAAATCAATTACAGGTTCCAATTTTAGTTGTAAAGAGGGTTGCCACCTTGAGGTATCAATTTCTCTGACTCTTCCAATAAAAATACCTCCGGGAAAAAGCGATTTAATTCCGGAAGTTACAACGATATCACCAAACTTTATCTTATTTACTGCACCTTTTTTTACATAATTCATCAAAACAAACCCGTACTTACTTCCTTCTCCGTTAATAAGCCCTTCATAACGATTTTTAAGCATGCGTGCCCCAACATAGGACTCCCTGGAAAATACAGGTAATATTTTTGATGTGTAGCGTGTAACTTCCACTACCCTACCGACAAGTCCTTTCATTCCATTCTGAAAAGCAATAACAGGCATATTCTTTTTAATACCTTGAGAAAAACCCTTATCAATTACCATAGTTTTAAACAGAGATCCCGGTTCCTGTGCTATTACCTCTGCTGTTTTAAAATGCTCCGGTATCTCTTTAGTTAATCCCAATTGCTGTCTTAACCGTTTATTTTCAAGTTTCAGTTGTACTATATTCCGCTGGATCATTTGTAAATTCGCTATTTTTTCCTGTAAAGTTTCATATTCAATACGTAACTGTCTTAACTCACTCATTGATGAAACGGTGCCGGTAAAGAAAGCGGATACTTTGGTTGCCCCACTCTGAAGCAGCGTAAATATTGAAGCTCCTGCAACTCTCATTTTTAAATCAAATTTACCGGAGCTAACTGAAATGGAGGTAAATGAAAGGATTAAAATAAAAAGAAGTACAGAGACAGTAAGATTATTTTTAATAATTTTTTGTAAATTCATAGAGAAATTAGTTTTTCCTATGTATTTAAATAATTATAGATAGTCTTATTGTTTGAGGCATTTTGAGTATGTTCAAAATATTTTCCCGTACCATTTGCAACACACAGAAGAGGATCTTCAGCAAGAATTACCGGTACTCCTGTCTCTTTGGCAATAAGCTTCGGAAGTCCTTTAAGAAGTGATCCTCCGCCAGTCATTACTATTCCCCTCTCTACAATATCTGCCGCTAATTCAGGAGGTGTTTGCCCGAGAGTTCTTTTAATTTCTTCAATAATAGCATTAGTAGGTTCCTTCAAAGATTCCCGTACTTCCACACTATCTATTTCCAGCCTGCGGGGTAGACCTGTTATAGCATCAGTTCCTTTAAGTTCCATTTTTTCAATTTTCTTTTCAGCTGTTGCATTACCAATTTTCATTTTAAGGTTCTCTGCTGATTGCTCACCTATAATAAGGTTATGAACAGTTCTAACATGTTTAATGATTGCTTCATCAAATTCATCTCCGCCTAAACGAATGGCATTGGTAACAACCATACCGCCTAGAGAAATAACAGAAATCTCAGTTGTCCCACCACCAATATCACAAATCATATGGCCGGCTGGTTCAAAAATGGGAATATTAGCTCCTATAGCTGCGGCAAGAGACTCTTCTATTACATGTACTTCACGGGCGCCTGCTTTATAAGCACTTTCCTCTACAGCACGCCGTTCTACTTCAGTAATACAGGTAGGAACACCAATTACCATTCGTGGTTTAACAAACCATCTTCTCGGAAGAACTTTTGAAATAAAATAGCGAATCATTTTTTCTGTTGTTTCGAGATCGGCAATGACGCCATCTCTCAGAGGCCGTATTGCAATAATATCACCTGGAGTTTTCCATAGCATTCGCTTTGCCTCTGTACCAACTGCCACGACTTTTTTAGTACCTCTCTCAACAGCAACAACTGAAGGTTCACTAACAACAATACCCTTTCCTTTGACATAAATCAGAGTATTACACGTTCCAAGATCAATTCCGATATCCGTAGAGAAAAAATCAGACATTTTTTTTGCAGCCATAGTATGCTCCTCCGGTAGTTTAATAAAGCTTTAACAGAGCACCATAATGTGAAGGATCTATTTCCAGAACCTTTCTCCATTCGGCACGGGCTTTTACTTTCTTATTCAATTTAGAATAAATCTCACCTAAATAATAGTGTGCATTTGCAGAATTTTTGTTATTTTTAAGTATTTCAGTAAACTGTTCGATTGCATTATCAAACTTATTCGTATCAAGATATATCTTACCAAGTAAAAATCTGGCTTTTTGATCAATGACAAAATCAGTGGTATTAGTTAGTGTTTTCATGAGATATTTTTCAGAAGTTACCGAATCTCCCATTTTATAGTAGGTTTGGCCAAGAACAAGAAAAAGCATATCATCGGGCTTCATTTTAAGAGCTTTAAAAAAATAGTTTATAGCTTCTTTATACATTTCCAATTCACCATAAGCCATTCCGAGATATTTATAGGTATCATCGCCTATAAGTCCGTCTTTAAGAGATTTTTTAAAATACTCGATAGAAAGGTCTAAATAGTAACGGCCTTTGTTGTAGTAGACTTTCCCAAGAATATATTCAACTTTACTCTTTAAAGGTATCTGTTTTAATAAAAGAATTTTTCTCAAATCCACAGCAGCTTTATCAAACAGAGGTATTTTTTCCTCCATTGTAAACTGTCCTACTCCCAGATAGAAATTGGAAAAACCACCATAAATAAGTGCTTTTGGATCGAGAGGATCCACTGAAAGCCTTTCTTCACACTTTTCAGCTAGCTGTTTATAGCTGCCTTCCTTCCATAGCTGTTCCAATGTTTTTTGTACAGTGACTGTTTTTCCTTCTACCTTTGATTTCTTTATTATGTTTGATACAAGAAAAAATGCCCCGCTCCCTACAATTAAAACCACTGCCAGAACAAAGAATTTGTTTAACCTGTACGAATGTTTCGAATAATATCTTTTTCCTGAATTGAATCTATTTCCCGGAATTATCATATCTTTAAATCCCAATACATAAAATAAAGCAGCAAGTCTATAAGCCGGATCCTGTTATTGATAACCATCTATCTGGATTATATGTCTCCATATAATTCCAGCGATCTACCCACAGTATAAGGACGAACAACCCTACTGTTTTTTAATCTTGCTCCTGATGAGGTTTACCATGCCTTTTTTGTTACCAAAAAAGCGGTGAGCTTTTACCTCGCCTTTTCACCCTTACCCGATCACTAAAAATTTAGTGGCCGGGCGGTTTATTTTCTGCGGCACTCTCTGTGACACGCCAATGCCCCCGGGAACTGCCCGGCATCATGTTCTGCGGAGCCCGGACTTTCCTCTTATAACTTTTGTTATAAGCGGTTATCCGACTTGCTGCTACCTGCTTTAATCGTCAAAATTTATTTCATCTGCACTTACAAGATCGGCAAGGCTGCCGGAATCTTCATCATTATATACTGCCTCATCCATTTCTTCTTCAAAGTATAGAATTCTACTACAATATGGGCAAAAGAGTATATCTTCTCCCTTTCGAACAGTATTTACAAATTGAGCGGGAAGCATCATATGGCACCCTGTACAAACAGAATTCTTAACCGGTACAATACCAAGTCCTGATTTATTTTTTATAATTCTTTCAAATTTAAAAATAATCTCCTTATCAAGTCCTGGAATTATTTCAGATTCCTTCTTCTCAAGTTCCTTTAAGAGCTCCTCTTTTTGAACACTTTCACTTTTAATCTTATTAGTTTCTTCTTCCAGTTCAATCTCTTGTTCCCGAATCATCTTTTCTTCCTGCTCCAAAGAAAAAACAATTGTTTCTCTTTCTTTTTCTTCCCAGATAATATCCTTTCTAAATTGCTGCCCTCTCTCTGTTGCAGTTTTTATTTCCTTATCGAGAGCTTCATATTCCCGCTGGGTATTAATAATGTCCATTTGCTTTTCGTAACCTTCCCGTTGTTTTTCTGCTTCATCCAGAAGAAACTTGAGATGTTTTATACGCCCTTTGGCATCTTCAAGAAGTTGATTCTTTTCCAAATAGCTTTTTTTAAGGCGTGTTAACATCTCTTTTTTTGTACTGAGAGCTCTGGGAATCTCATGAATTTCTCTTTCTATTTCATATTTTCCAGAAAGTATATCCTGAAGAGTTTTCAGTTTTTCAAAAACATCTCGTACCATTTTAATTTCATCTCCTTAATTATCAATATAATCTTTAAGTCTTCGACTTCTTTTCGGATGCCGCAGGCGTCGTAAAGCTTTTGCTTCAATTTGACGTATTCTCTCACGTGTTACATTAAAATATAACCCCACTTCTTCCAGAGTTAACGAATAACCATCATCCAGCCCAAATCTCATTTTCAGAACCTCCTGTTCCCGTGGAGGCAGTGTACAGAGTACATCTTTCAATTGTTCCTGAAGAAGTTTAAAAGCTGTTTGATTAGCTGGATTTTCGATATCTTTGTCCTCAATAAAATCCCCCAGAAGGGAATCTTCCTCCTCTCCAATAGGAGTTTCAAGAGAAATAGGTTCTCTGGCAACATTTTTAACAGATTTAATACGTAAAACAGTCCATCCGAGTCGTTCAGCAATCTCGTCATCCGAAGGTTCTCTCCCAAGGACCTGCATAAGCTGCCGTGACTCCCTAACAACTTTATTTATCTGTTCTATCATATGTACAGGAACTCGTATTGTACGTGCCTGATCAGAAATTGATCTGGTAATTGCCTGCCTGATCCACCATGTCGCGTATGTAGAAAATTTGTATCCTTTACGGTACTCAAATTTCTCAACCGCTTTAATGAGTCCTATATTGCCTTCCTGAACAAGATCGAAGAAATGGAGGCCTCGATTGGTATATTTTTTTGCGATACTTACAACGAGGCGCAAATTAGCCTGAATCAGACGGTCTTTTGCAGTCTTCATCATTATCTTTCCCCGGCCAATTTCTTTAGATCGCTCAAGGATATTGTCAATACGATCCTCAAAAGCTATTTCAATAGCTTTTAATTTTTTTTCATTTACCTGGATCTGTCTTATTTTCTCCTTTATTCTATCAGCGGGCAGCTGCAAATCATATTCAATACTCTTTCGCTGCTCAGAAATAGCAAGACCTCTTCCCATAGCCCGAAGCTCTTTAGAACTGTTTATTTTTAACCGCCGTTCAATTCTCTCCCGTTCTTTTCGGTAATATCTTATTTTCCCTTCAGTTTCAATAAAATTATCAGAAAATTCAATTATCTCTGTTTGGTGAATATCAATTCTCTCAATTTTTTTAAAAAGTGTTTTCCTCTTTTTTGAAAGAGTCTCATCGAAAACAGTATCATTTCCCGCTTCAATCACTTTGTATTTATATTCAATATACTGTTTAAGAAGTGACGAAATTTCTTTAAGATTTTCCCGATAGAACTGATTCAAACGTCTCCTTTCAGCAAGCAGCTCTGAGACCTCTTTCTTGGACAGTTCCATTTCCCGTGGATCAGAACGGGAAAAAGTTCGTTCCATAACTTTGTACAACTCAGGAATAATCATGCCGGATTCCTTAATTGCTTTTTTTATTATATTTTCACCATCCTCCATCTGTTTTGACAGCAGGACTTCCTGTTCTGCTGTTAAAAGGTTCTCTTTCCCTATCTCTCGTAAATAGAGACGTATCGGATCATCAACTGAAGAATCTTTATCACTCACAACCACATGCTTTTTAATCGGAATATCAATTTCAACATTTGAATCACCTTCTTGTTCAGGAAGATCTTCGTCGTCAACCTCCGGAGGAATTTCAATATCTACTTCACTCTCCGTATCAGAGTTTCCATCTTTTAAGGCAATATTATTTTTTTCAAGAAGATTCATTACTTCCTCTATTTTATCAGTATTTGTTAAAGCATCAGTTAAAAACTCATTAACTTCATCATAAGTTACACT